>JBGPHB010000874.1:0-2817 GCA_041484155.1 Bryobacteraceae bacterium | reverse complement strand
TGGCGAGCCATTGGTGCCCGCCGTTGAATGGATCTCGAAGATATTCGTGAGATCCATATTGTCCTGGGCGATGAAAAAGGTCTGCGCCATATTGTTGCCGATCGAGGCGTTATTCGGCAGGATCAAGCAAATTGGCTGTCGCGACGGATTTACGAATTGAGCACCCTGGAGTAGCCGGTCGCTCCCGTCAATCTGCCAGACATCCACATCGGCGGTTTCGGCTGCGTTCCGCCCCAATTCCTTGAATCGGTTGGCGGCCCCGTAGTCGATGGTGGCTGCGCCTGCATTGATGATTCCGTTACGGCCCGCAACTCGCGCCGCAAGGTATTCTTGGTTGCTGCTTCTCATCATGTGTTTTAGGTCTCCTTAGACGAAAATTCTGCGAGCTGGATCTACGGAGCGAGCGCCGAAGCGACCCGACCGTTTCTGAAGCCGATTCTTTTGATTGAGCATCGGCAAAACCAAATCCCTCAACAAACCGCCAGAGCCGTCCGCCTGCTTGGTGGGGCCGAAACTGTCAACCAGAAGCTCTGCGCGGCGCGTGGCCATGTCCTGAGTTGGCGCGGCATAGGCGGCGGTGGCATAGGCGAGAAAATCTCGCGCATCATCGATTCCGATGTTGCCGGAAGGCGGTGGCGCGCCACTATTAAGGTAGGGAATCCACAATTGCCGGGCGGCGGTGGCGCCGATGAAGTGGAGCGCCTGATCCTGCCACGCCCAAGTGCCAAGCGTGCCTGAAAGCGTGTTGCCTGCCAGAATCGCCTCGACTTCGGTCATGGGGACGAACTTCTCGCTGCTGCTCGAGATTGTGCCGCCGGAAGTGTAGCTGCCTGAAAAGATCGAGCCGCGAAGATTTATAGTGGTCGGATTCACTACATCTGCGAACCAACGACCGTTAGCTGCCGGGACGCCGCCCACGCCGGATGCGAACACCTCTGGCGTCCCCGTCAGGCCATGCGGGCTGCTGGTATTGACCTGAATAGTTGTCAGGCCGCCAACCGGAGCCACTGCATTTATTGCCACCGACGCGCCGACCCCACGCTCCCACACCACCGTCGGCTCACCAAAGTCACTAGCGATCTGAGACGGATAGAGGATGTCGGTATTCGCGGCGAGCGTAATGAACGCCTCCCGCTGAATCCTCGGCAGTCCCCATTTCTGCATGAGCCGCGTCAGACTGCGGAAGGCGGTTCCGTAATACGGCGTCAGGAATGGTCCATCGAATTGGTCCTGAGTTGGATCGCCGAGCAATCCGGCGGCATCGGTCAGAACGTTGAGCACTGAACAGTCGGGCATTTACTTCCTAATGACGGGGACTGGTGGGCGCACCGGCCCTGGTGTGCTTTCTTGGGCAGTCGCGTCCAAAATCGTGTCGGCGTCGGGCGCCGGCGGCGCTTCGATGCCAGCAGCTTTGATGTCCGCCTCCAAGCTTGCGCGATCCTTGGCTATCACACCGGCGACTTTCTTCAATTCCTCGTAGAGCGCCGCGTCCACAACGTTCTGGCAGTTCGGGCAGACTGCGGCTCCGCCGTCGATCTGGCTCCGGCAGAAAACGCAGGGCTTCACTTCACCGCGTGTCTGGAGGTGTACCCACTCGTGGTTGCGCGGATCGACATGCATCCATTCGGCGGCGGCTCGGTGGAGATCCGTGGTCTGATTGCGCCGTCCCTCGGTGTACCAGTTGGTATCCCCATCGGCGATCAGCCAGCGGAACCAGAGCATTTGCCGAGTCCGCTCACGGGCGATCTCTGCATCCGTCGGGACGGCCCCGGCGCAAATCCAGACCCCCGGCCCGAGTCCGACGCTCGACCCGAGCACCGTCTCGCGGGCGTTCCGAACCACGTCCTTGGCGATACTCTCGGCAGTGATCGGAAAGTTGTTCCAGGTTTTCGCGGCCACGTGCTCATGCTGGAGCCCGTCGCTGACCTGGATCGTCTTGGGAGGTCCCTCCATAGGCGCCGCTGGAAGGTCGTAGTCGGTCCAGAACCCGCCGGTACGTTTGGTTTTGAAAGGCCGATGGTAGGAGACGGCGATCGGGTAAATCGTCGCAATCGTGAAAATTCTGCCTGTGTAGCCGAGAGCTTCAGGGGTGATCAAATCGGAAATCTGTGCGGCTGCGCTCATGGAATGACAATCCTCTTTTCTGGTTCTGCGGATGTTACGGGATAGCTAACCGGGCCTCCGCGTTTGCCCGGCACACTCTCGACCCAAGCGTCATCGATCGCGTCCGACCACATGGCCTTGATCGCGAGTTCTTTTTGGAACTTTTCTTTTTCCAACTGGCGGGCGGTCGTTCCATCGATGTGTTCGCGGATCAAGAGAAATGCAAATTCAGTACACTCGTCGTCTGGTTCTTGGCCGATGCGAGCCCAGAGTTTGTTATTCGATACGTACATGCCGAATTGTGGCCACGGGATCTCCCGACCATACTTGGCCTCCCAGTTACGCTGAGAGCCAGATGGAAGCCATTGCCCCACCAGCCACCGCTCGTCCGCTTCAGGAACTTGGCGCACCATCTCGTAGGAGCCGATGAGCATCAGGCCGCCGCGCTCGATGCGGATCGGCACCATCAAATCCGGTGCCCACTTCCAGGCGAAGATCGGCTGCGAACCGAGATGGACTGGCGTGCGGCCGAAGAGATCCGCAAGCCGGCGGTTCTGGCGTTCGATTCGTTCGTTGGTCATTTTCAAAAAAACGGGGCAGCCCGAAGACTGCCCCGAAGGGAGGTGACTGGAGGAAGGTTATCCAGTAAGTCCTGTGTTTTCAGTAGCCAGACCCAATTGGAGCGGCGCTTATGTAGCCGCCCGTACCCGGATC
>JBGPHB010000873.1:0-2822 GCA_041484155.1 Bryobacteraceae bacterium | reverse complement strand
AGACCTGCTCGGAATCGGCATCGGATGTTCATGAGGCGTATAGCTTGCACGCAAATTCCTATATTACGAAGCCGACCGGTATCGATGAGTTCAATAGGACCATGCGAGTTTTGGTCGAGTTTTGGGTGATGGTGGCGAAGTTGCCCGACGGGAGACGGGAATGGAGAAAGTATGATTAACGTTCTTCTCATTGAAGATAATCCTGGCGACGTCCGGATTATCCGGGAGTTGCTTCGTGAAACCGGCGGGGCATCGGTCGCGCTGGTGTGCGCCGACCGGCTCTCCAGCGGGTTGCAACAACTTACCGAAGGAGGAGTCGATCTGGTCCTTCTGGACCTCTCCCTGCCGGATAGCAAGGGGCTCGAGACGCTGACCAAGCTGCGCGCCGCGGCCAAGGGGCTGCCGGTGATCCTGCTTACAGGCCTCGACGACGAGGAACTGGCGGTGAAGGCGGTTCGGGAGGGTGCGCAGGATTACATCGTGAAGGGCAGCGTGACCGCCCAGTCTTTGGCGCGTTCCATTCGTTTTGCGGTCGAACGGCATAAGACCCGCGTGGACCGCAGCCAGCGGCGAAGATCGGTCCCGGGAAAGGTCGTGGGCTTCGTGGGCGCCAAAGGAGGAGTGGGCACAACCACGGTGGCACTGAAGGCCGCGATGGTCCTGGCCCAACAACACAAATCCGTCCTCGCTCTGGAACTAAGCTCCTTCAATGGGTCCTTTTCCCAGCAGACCCAACAGAGCCCGGCTCGGAACTTGAGTCAGCTGCTGGACCTGGACAGCGAACGTATCACTGAGGCGGAGATCGAGGCGTGCCTGGTAAACTTGCCGTTCGGAGTCACGGCAGTCTTTGCAGCCGCCAGGGCTGCCGATTTCAGACAGATTCAGCCAGCGCAGGCGGAGGAGATCATCCATTGCGCTTCGCACATGGCCGATTATGTGATTGTCGACTTGCCGTCGCATCCGTGCCATGTCACTCAGGCGGCGATTCGCAATTGCGATATCGTAGCGCTGGTGGTGGAGCGAAATGCGGCTGGCGTGGCGGCGGGGAAAGCGGCGGTCGAACTCCTCACGCATTGGGGGGTGAGCGAGGGCGCCGTGGCCGCGGTGATCGTCGTCAGGGACGCGGCGAGCGACTTTATTCCGCCGGCCGAGCTGGCGTCCCGCCTCGGTTGCATGGTCGCCGGCGTGATTCCGCCCGCGGTGGAACTGGGCGTTGCACCGTCTAAAGCAGGGACACCGTTCTCCATCTTCGAGCCAGAAAGCATCCTGGTCGCGAATCTGACGCGTCAGGCGGAAAGGCCCGCGGGCCAGGCGGTGCTTGCGGCGCCGCTATGAAACCCGCTCCCTAGCCGGGACAAGCCGGAACCCTCGACGGCAGTGTGGCGCGAACACTCGTGTTTGCCACGTTCGCACTTTTGCGAACGCTTGGCCATGCGTTCACATGATTGTGAACGTGGCTCGCACGAGTGCGCGCGCCCCGTCTTCAGCAAGATTCTGCTTCTACAGATCGTACTTCTCGAAGTCCAGTTGATCGCCGACCGTGGTTCCGGTCGCGGTTAGCGTTCCGGCCGGTAATTCAAGGACGGAGTTCGCCAGCAAGCTGATCGCGATCCGGCCCCGGACCATGTTGGATCGCGTCTTCAGCACCTTCTTCTTGCGATTGAGGAACACGACGTCGATCGGAAACTTCATGCCGAAGGTGTGGACGCCCTCGCAGGGAGCGATCCAGAGTCCCTCTCCGGGTTCCAGGCCCGAATGTTTCAAAAGACCGGTCCGCCGCTTCGCGCTGCTGTCGGCGATGTCGGCCCGGTCCGCGAGCATGCAGCCGCGCGTCTGGTTGGTGACACGAATCCTGGGCAAGCTCCAGATTACAATTGAAATATGGATAAGGCAACGTTCGGAGCAGGTTGTTTCTGGGGCGTGGAGGCTGAGTTCCGTCGGCTGGCCGGCGTCGCGTCGACGCAGGTCGGCTACACGGGCGGCGCCATGCCGAAGCCCACCTATCAAGACGTCTGCACTGACGGAACCGGGCATGCCGAGGTGGTCGAGGTGAGCTTTGACCCATCCGTGATCAACTATCGCGACCTGCTCGAAGTGTTCTGGAACAACCACGATCCAACCACGCGAAACCGCCAGGGGCCGGATGTCGGCTCGCAGTATCGTTCGGCGATCTTCGTGCACTCGTCTGAGCAAGAAGCGACGGCGCGCGCCTCTCGTGACGCTGCGCAGAGCCGTTTCAAACGCCCAATCGTTACGGAGATCGTGCCTGCAACGGAGTTCTGGCGGGCCGAGGAGTACCATCAGCAGTATCTGGAAAAGCGCGGGCTCACGCACTGCAAGTATTGAGTTGTTAGCCCGGCAGACGAAACCGTCTGCCCCACATTGCCCCTCAATGTCTTGCGCAGCTGTGGGGCAGGCGGTTTCGCCTGCCAGTTGATTTTTCGCCTCACATGCTATCCTGAAACTTCTATCCCTCCAGCAGGATCTGCCTTGAAAGTCGGTTTCGTCAGCCTCGGATGCCCGAAGAACCTCGTCGATACGGAGGTCATGATGGGGCAGCTCACCGCCCGCGGGCATGAGCTCACGCCGCATCCCTCCGATGCAGACGTGATCGTCGTCAACACGTGCAGCTTCATCGATCCCGCCAAACAGGAGTCCGTCGACACGATCCTCGAAATGGCCGAATACAAGAAAACCGGACGCGCGCAGCGGTTGATCGTGGCCGGGTGCCTGGTGGAGCGATATCGCGCTGACATTCAGAGGAACTTGCCTGAGGTCGACGCCGTGATCGGAACCAACGAGCTGGAACGGATCACTGCGTT
>JBGPHB010000872.1:0-2832 GCA_041484155.1 Bryobacteraceae bacterium | reverse complement strand
CCCGACATTCCTGGGTTCGCGGACGGTCGTGCACCAAGCCAGCATCGGCTGCCCCTACAAATGCAATTTCTGCGGGGTGGTCGACTTTTCCGGGTCGCGGGAGAAGATCGAATCGGCGGAGCGCACGGTGGCCGTTCTAAGCCAGCTAAAGCGCGACTACGGCGCCAATGCCGTTCAGTTTTATGACAATAACTTCTTCCTTCGCGAGGACCACGCCCGGGAGTTGGCCGAGCGCATGATCCCGCTGGGAATGAATTGGTGGTGCGAGACGCGCGTGGACGCGGTGCTGCGTTTCTCCGACGACACGCTCCGCAAAATTCGCCAGTCCGGATGCGTCATGATCTTTTTTGGCGTCGAGTCGGGATCGAATCGCAAGCTCGCCGAGATGAAGAAGGAGATCACCGCGGAACAGTCGCTGGAGCTCGCCGCGCGCATCCGGAAGTTCGGCATCGTGCCCGAGTACTCGCTCATCTTCGGCGATCCCGGGGATTCCCAATCGGACTTTCACGAGACCGTGGACTTCGCCCGCCGCGTCAAGCGCATCAACCCGGACGTCGAGATCGTGGTGCAAACCTACGTGCCCGTCCCGCAGCGGCGTGGCGAGATGTACGGCCGCCTGGACGGTTTTGAATTTCCTACGACTCCGGACGAGTGGGCCACCGAGCGCTGGTTCAACTTCGCCATTCGCAAGGATCCGGAGCTGCGCTGGCTTCCCCCCGAACTGCGGCGTAAGATCCACGGCTTTGAAACGGTCATGAATGCGCGCTGGCCCACGGTACAGGATTGGCGGCTGCCGGGCTGGGGCCGATGGATGCTCAAGGGTCTGGGAAGCTGGCGCTATGCGCTCGGTGCGTTCGACAATCCATTTGAATTACGCTGGGTGCAAAAGTGGTTGCGCCTGCGTCAGCCGCGCCTCGAGAGCCTATGACGCAAGTGGTCTCGCCCCGCGAAGGATACCGCCTTTGGGCCGAGTCCTTCGACGTGTCGGGCAGCCCGATTGTCGCGCTGGAATCGCGGCATTTGGAGCCGGTCCTGACCGATGTCGCCGGGAAACAACTGATCGATGTCGGTTGCGGCACCGGACGGTGGTTGCGGTGGGCGATCGAAAGAGGAGCGCGGATCGTTGGCGCCGATCTCTCGGCGGAAATGTTGCGTGCGGCGGCTCGCAAGCCAGGAATCGCCGGCAGACTCATTCAAGCCGACAGCCGTCGATTGCCGTTCCCCGACGCATCCGCCGACATAGTGCTTTGTACGCTGGTGATGGGGCACACGCAAGCGCCCGCGGAGACGATGGCCGAGTTGGCCCGCCTGGCGAAGCCGCGGGGGCGCGTGATCGTGACCGATTTTCACCCTGAGGCGATCAGAGTGGGTTGGAAGCGGACTTTTCGAAGGGGATCCGACACCTTCGAAATCCGGAGCGATGCGTATTCCGTGGCGCAGCTGTCAAATGAGGGACTCGTGATGGAGGATCTTCGCGATTTACACTTCGGCGAGCCGGAACGTTCGTTGTTCGAAGCGACCGTCAAAGGCCCGGCTTTTGAGGAAGCCTGCGCGGTGCCGGCGATCCTGATGGCCTGCTACCGGAGGATCCCGTGAGGCTCCGCGGAGCGCGCGTGAGTATCGGGCCATCGAAGTCCGCGGCACTCGACGTCGAAATCCAGGGCGGACGAATCCACCTGCTGGGACGTCAGGGCGCTGGTCTCGATCTCTCCGGACACATCCTGTTGCCCGGCCTGATCAACGCGCACGATCATCTCGAATTTAACCTTTTTCCACTGCTGGGCCGCGGTCCCTATCCGAACGCGAACGCGTGGGCGCGAGACGTTTACCGGCCTGACGACGCGCCGGTTCGCGAGCACCGCCGCGTGCCGAAAGACATCCGGCTCTACTGGGGCGGACTCAAGAATCTGGTCAGCGGAGCGACCACGGTATGCCATCACAATCCGTACCACGCGCGCCTGTTCAGCTCGCGTTTTCCGGTGCGTGTGGTGCGCGAGTTCGGATGGGCGCACTCGCTCGACTTCAGCCCGGACATGCGCGCGCGATACCGCAAGACGCCACGTGGCTGGCCCTTCGTGATTCACGCA
Source organism: Bryobacteraceae bacterium (assembly GCA_041484155.1). GTDB lineage: Bacteria > Acidobacteriota > Terriglobia > Bryobacterales > Bryobacteraceae > Palsa-187. Next base: position 745 of record JBGPHB010000872.1, on the reverse strand, counting down.
GCCGAGGCGACGGACTCGTCGGGCCCGCGAGAAATACTGGCGCTGGAACAGATGGGCGTGCTCGGTTCCCGCGCCGTGCTGGTTCACGCAGTCGCCCTGGGCAGATCGGGTTGGGGATTGGTACGCGATCGCGGCGCGGCGATTGTCACCTGCCCTGGATCGAACCTGGCGACGCTGGGCCGAACGCTTCCGCAAAGCGCGTTCAGATCCGGGGTGCCGGTGGCGCTCGGGACGGACTCCGCCATCACTTCGCAGCGCGATCTTCTTGACGAGCTGCGGGTGGCGCATCGCGTCTGGGGGCTCAGCGCGGCGCGCCTGTATCGCATGGTGACTGAAATCCCGGCCTCGATTTTGGGCCTTCGCGATGGTCAAGGCGCCGTCCGCGAGGGCGGGCTGGCCGATCTCATCGCGTTGCGGGACCAAGGCAAGAGTCCGGCTGAGACGCTGTTGGCGGCCCGCGGGATTGAGCTGGTGGTGTCCGGCGGGCGCATCCGTCTGGTCTCCGAACGGCTGGCCGCACGGTTGCCGCGGAGTCTGATCGGGAAGCTGCAGCCGCTGAGCGTAGCCGGCCGGGGGCGGCTGCTCGTCGACGCAGACACGCCCAGGCTCTACCGCGCTGCGACAACCATATTGGGCGGACGTTTGCGGCTGGCGGGAAAGGCGGTCTCCGTATGAGCCCGGTGATCGAGTCGCTGCCGATCCTCATTCTGTATCCGCACAGCCGCTGCAACTGCCGCTGCGTGAT
>JBGPHB010000871.1:0-2843 GCA_041484155.1 Bryobacteraceae bacterium | reverse complement strand
GCGCGGTTGAGGCCCGATCTCTTGCGGGCTCATCTCGAACTGGCGATGGCCCTGGGCCAGAGCGGCAATGCGGCGGCGGCCATCCCGGAATTGAAAATCGCCGCGAACGGCTCCGACGCCGGCGTTCGCGCGCAGGCGCTCGACGTGCTGAAGCGGTTGGGGCAAAATATGCCAAGGTAGTCTATTTAAAGGAGGCCTGATGTTCACCACGCGAGTCCTTGTTGCCATCGGATTGCTGGCTGCTAGTTTTCTGTTGGTCGATTCGGCGGCCGGAGACAACTACCAAGTCATTGTCACGGGCAAAGTGACCATGGAGGATGGCTCCGCGCCCCCGTTTACGGCCGGCATCGAGCGGGTTTGCAGCGACATCCAGGGCTCGGGGCCGGGGCCGATCGCGAACAAGAAAGGCGAGTTCCTGTGGAAGATGGAGTTCGACGCATTCAACACGCGGGCTTGTTGGATCCAGGCCACCTACCCCGGATACGTGTCAACCCGCCAATCGATCTCGGCGATCAATGCCACGTCCCACGACCCGACCTATAAGATGCCACCGCTGGTCCTTTCGCGTGCCGTCCCGGAGCCCTACACCATCTATGTCGCCGAAGGCGACCTGCCATCCAAGGCCAAGACCGCATTCCGCGCGGCGATGAAAGCCGCCGACGCGGGAAATGAAGCCGAGGCCGGGAGTCAGTTGGAGATCGCGGCGGCCGCGGCTCCGAAATCCGCGCAGCTTTGGCACGCGCTTGGGATTTTGGATGAGAGGCTCGAGAAACCGGCAGAGGCGAGGAAAGCATATGAGCGCGCCATTGCCGACGATCCAAAATTGCTTACCGCCTACGTGACGCTGACGCGCTTGTGCTTGAAAACCAAAGACTGGCAGAGCGCCTCTCAAACAGCCGATGCTGTGATCAAGGCTGACACCAAACATCTCTATCCGGAGATGTATCTCCACCGCGCCGTCTCGCTCTATGGATTGAAGAACCTGGCGGATGCCGAGGTAAGCGCACGGGAGGCCATTCGTCTCGACCCGGCGCACAAAAGGCCGCGAGAGGAGTACGTGCTGGGGCGGATTCTGGAGGCAAAAGGCGATCTCGCGGGCGCAGGCGAACACATGTCCAAATACCTTGAGCTGGAGCCGGCGCCAATTGATGTCGCTTTAGTTCGCGGCCATTTGCAGAACCTGGGAAAGCCCGAAGCCAAGGACATCGAACCCGAACTGGAATTGCGCTGACCTGTGACTTGAGAATCGCGGGATAGGAGGTTTAGGTGCGAGTAGCAACTTGCCAACTACCGACACATGCAGCGGCGATTGCCGCTGACTGGAGTTTCTACATTTCTCAACTGAACCCCGCCCTGACGGGCAGGGCTTGCGGGGTGTTGTAAACGTACGACAAGCCCCGCCCGTCAGGGCGGGGTTGCAGCGGCGATTGCCGCTGACAACGCATCCAACGGGTTGCAAAAGAGAGAAGGGGAACGGACGTTTGACGAAAGCCAGGCGTGCCCTTACACTGAAAGCAAACCCGAATCTAACCGCGGTAATGTCTATGAAGACATACAGCTTCAAGGTAGTGGTGGAACCGGGCGAGGACGCCCAGGGTAATTCGGCGTGGCACGCCTACTGCCCGGCCCTGGAGAGCGTTGGCGGTGCCACCTCAGGACGTACCAGGGAAGAAGCACTGAGCAAGATCAATGAAGTAATTCACATGATCGTCCAGGAGTTCGTCGAGGAGGGGAAACCCCTGCCCGAAGGTCCAGAAGACTCCGTCGAAATTGAGGATGTTTCCCAGGAGCAGCCCCGCATCGCGGTAACCGTCTCGGGCGCAGGCGAACACATGTCCAAATACCTTGAGCTGGAGCCGGCGCCCATTGATGTCGATTTAGTTCGCGGCCCTTTGGACAACCTGGGAAAGCCCGAAGCCAAGGACATCGAGCCCGAACTGGAATTGCGGTGACCGGTCACTTCTTTTCGGGGCTCTGCGATGAGCTCGGCGCACGTTCGTCGATTGGCACCAGGCTGTCCCTCGAGTGTTCCAAGGGATCGATTATCGGTCCGACGTGTCTCCAGCGACTAAGCAAGCCAGGATAAGATCCGCCAAACCGGAGGAGTTGCCTCTCTGGAAGCTCTCGCGCGAGGCGACGATCATTTCGTCGTGCGTAGTGCGGCTCCAATCGATTGAGAATCCAACCTCAATGGCTAGCACTCGAACGAACTCACGCTGCGCGCGGCCATTTCCTTCTCGGAAGGGGTGGATGGCGTTGATCTCGCCTAGGTAGAACCCCGAACGCCGTGCAAATTCGCGTCGATCTGTTCCTTGCAGGAACCTCTCCTGGGCCAGCGTCTGAAGGACTTCTCCCAACGCGGTCTCGATGAAGCTGGCGGCAGCGAAGAGGTGTCCACCCATGGAGATGTTGACGGTACGAAATTGGCCCGCCCATCCGTAGACATCCTGGAAGATGTGTTTGTGGATCGCTTGAAAGTGCGCGGTGTCGAATCGGCCCGGCGCCGGGGAGTGAATCAGTTGGATGAGACGCAGCGCAGTGGCTTCCGCTTCGAATCGGGCGAGAGCGCTGGAGTCGCGGATGTCGCGAAGGTTCTCAAGGACGTCCGTTCCGGGATACAGATACGGGTCCGTACTCTCTGGCATGCAGCGCCTCGATCTCCGCTCCCATCTGTTCGAGCGTTAACTCGCCATCGACGTAGCGTTGATAAATCGAATGAGCTTCCGGACCCGGCTCGAGTCCTTCGAGACGGACCGAGGCGAGCGCCTGGCTGACCTCATTGAGCCGTTTCGCCCGCTCCAGCCCGGTAATCTTGAGAGTCTGCGCCATTCAAGTTAAATGGT
>JBGPHB010000870.1:0-2843 GCA_041484155.1 Bryobacteraceae bacterium | reverse complement strand
TCGAATGCGCCGGACCAGTTCGGTCGCGGTCAGGAAGCAGATTTCGGAAATAGGCTATCCCTTGGCGAGCAGCGATCCAAAGCCCTTGGCCTGACCGCTCAAGCCCAGCAGCCGAACGCTCGCCCGCAGCGCGTGCGGAGTGCTGGAGACGACCGGAACTTTGTAGCGCGTCTCCAGGGGCACCAAAAGGTCGAGAGTTTTTAGGGCGCCGCAGGAGATGAGCAACGAGTCGGCTTTGGGCATAGACTCGTACACGCCGGCGCTGAAGTTCAACAGCTCATCGTGTGTCACGGGAGGACGGTCCTCGAATCTCTCGATGCCCAGACCCTTTACGCCCAGAACCTCGAAGCCGGACTCCTGCAAAAATACCTTCAAGCGTCCATTCACAACGTCGGCATAGGCCGTGGCCACGGCAACACGGCGCGCGCCCATGGCGCGAAGACCTTCCACGATCCCATTGCTCATCGAAGTGCATGGCAATCCGGTGGCTTTGGTCACGCTGGCGATCAATTCCTTATTGAACGCCGCGCCCTTGTAGAACGTCAGCGACGTACCCATGATGGAGATCGCGTTGGCACCTTGCTTGGCCATTTTTTCCGCGGCGGGCACGATTTTGTCGAGAACTTTGTCGTAGCCTTCCGGCGTCATGCGCTCCAGGCCAACGCCTTCGCCGAGGAACCGGATGCCGGTCGGATAAAGCAGCCTCGCCTCCGGAGGAACCTCGTAGTTCGCGGGGGGAAAGATCATGCCAAGCGTGGGTTCGGCGGAGATTCCCAGGGCCGCGAACGCGGCTCCGGCGGATCCAATCTTCAGGAAATCACGGCGGGAATTGTTCGTCATCAAAAACAGTATAGATCTATTCGCCCGGCTCTGCCGCGAACGCCAGCAGGACGTTGCCCGGCATGCCTCCCTGGCGGGCATAGCCGGAGTTCACGAACACCATTCCCTTCACAACCACCGCGCCGGGCCCGTCGATGGAGCCGCCATGGCCCTGGACGCCGTTGACCGTCTTGAAATCGCGAGCGGTATCGAAGTCCCAAAGAATCTTGCCGTCTTCGGCGGAGTAAGCTCGCATGTGGCCGTCGACGGAACCGGAGAAAACCACGCCCGGAATCGCCGTCACGGCGGCGGGTTGCGCGGGACTGCAACCGGTCTTGGGCGGGTCGCAGGGTTGACCGGGGGTATACCAGGCCTTGCTGCCGTCGGCGAGGTGAATCGCGGTGAGGCCACCGCCTTTGGTCGGGTCGAGGTCGTTATTGCGCAGATCCGCCAGGTCGGTCTTCTTGCGGGGCGCCCGGACCACGTCCGAGACCGCCGCGTAGGCGTTCTGCGCGTCCGCCGCCATGCCCCACTGGACGCCGCCGTTGGTGCTTCCCCGGCCCACGCGGATTTGCCAGACGATTTCCCCTTTGCGGTCGGGGTCCAGAGCGTACACGATTCCCGACTTCTGTCCGGCAATCAGCAGGCTCCGGCCGCCGGCGCCGACCAGCATTGCAGACGAGCCAAAATCGTAATCCGGACCGCAGCCGCTGTTCGGTCCGGCGCACTGCCCGCTGAACACGTCGTCGGCCGAAACCTGGCGCGTCCACGCGATCTTGCCGGTTTTCAGCTCCAGAGCGACCACAGCATCGCTTCCATCGGTGGACGGCCGGGAGTAATTGTCCCCAGTGGTCACATACAGCCGCCCGCGTTTCAGATCGAGGGTCGGAGCGGACCAGATGCCTGCGCCGGAGGGCCCGAACTGAAGCGTGCCGGTGCTGTTCTTGCCGGTCTCCTTGGGCGGGTCGACCATGTAAGTTTTCCAAACCAACGCCCCGTCGCGGACGCGCAACGCCACAACGCTGCCGCGTAGAGTGCAGCAGGGGTAACTTGGGTCCGAAGCACGGTTCTCCTCCCATCCGGCCACGGGAACATAGACGGTGCCTTCGTGAGCCACGGCCGCACCGGTCAGCCGCGCGGCATCGTGGTCTTCGACTCGCTTCTTCCAGAGCAACCGGCCGTTCGCGGCGTCCAGCGCATAGAACCCGCCGGTCTGGTCGCCGAACAGGAGCACGGATCGGCTGCCGTCGCGGACCGCGAGAATCGAAGTTCGAACCGGGCCGTTTGCCTGATAGACCCAGCGGATGCACCCCGTCTCAGCATCAAGGGCATGGATGGCGCCCCCGGCGCTGCCAGTGAAAAGATTGCCGTCGAGGACAGTGGGTTGGCCGAAGGCAGTGAGGTCGCCGTCGTAAGCAAAGGCCCACTTCAGTTTCAACCGGCGCACTCCGTCCAGGGTCAGACCGGCCACTTCGGCGGTTTGGAACCGTGTGTTGTCTGTGGTGGGGCTCCATCCGTTCCATTGCAGACTGGGTTTGGCCGCGATTCGCACGGCGCGATCCCGGCAGAAGGCCGCGGGCGATGGAAGCGTGTCCCCACCGGCGATCCCAAGATACGTCGCGACCGCCTCGCGCTCGGCCAGGCTCATGGTGTAGGCGACGCTGATCATCGCCCCATAGTTCAGCGTGCGCAGGATGCGCGAGGCCGGCATCGTCTGAAGAGTTTCACGGGGCGGAATTCGGGGATTGGATTGTTCGTGGCAGCCTGCGCAGCGTTGTTTGAATACGGCTTCGCCGGAAGGCGCGGTTGCCGCCGGCAACAGAGCTGCGACCGCCCAGATCAACACTGAAACCTTGATTTTCATTCGATCTCCCAGGAAGTATACTCCTTGGGGCAGCACGTCCGTTACCACAGGCTGAAGGCCTGTGCCACAGAGCATCAACAAGTTGCTCATGCCAGTGGCACAGGCCTTCAGCCTGTGGACCCCGCCCTAACGGGCGGGCTTTCCGGCGCGGTTGATGAAT
>JBGPHB010000869.1:0-2849 GCA_041484155.1 Bryobacteraceae bacterium | reverse complement strand
GCAAATCGGGATCACCGAGCAGCACCACTCCGTATCGCACCACCTGAACAACGCGGAGAAGATGGCGAAGGTCGTGAGAATCAACGCCTACTATGTCCAGTTGTTCGCGAAGTTCCTGGAAAAGTTGCGGTCCACCGAGGACGGCGACGGCACGCTGCTGGATCACTCGCTAATTCTGTATGGCGCGGGCATGGCCGACTCGAACGGGCACGCTACCGATCCCCTGCCCCTGGTCGCCGCGGGTGGCGGCGCGGGGAAGGGACATCGCCATATCGAGATCGCCACGCGCACGCCGATTGGAAATCTCTGGCGGAGCGTCGCGGAGCAATTCGGCAAGCCGATGGAAGTTTTCGGCGACAGCACGGGAACTGTCGATGCGCTTTTCAAAAGCTAGCGCGTTGTTGGTGTTGTCGCTTTCCGGTCTGAAAGCCGCCGACGCCGATGGAACCACGCCGCTCCACTGGGCGGTGCGTGCCGACGATCTCGAGAAGGTGCGCTCCCTGCTTCGAACCGGCGCAAATGCGAAAGCGGCCAATCGGTATGGAATCACGCCGGTCTCGCTGGCCGCGACCAATGGAAACGCGGCGATGATCGAGACGCTGATCAAAGCTGGCGCCGACCCGAAAGCCCCTCTGCCCGGTGGACAAACGATCCTGATGACGGCGGCGCATACGGGAAATCCGGAAGCGGTGAAGCTGCTGTTGACGCACGGCGCGGAGGTAAACGCCAGGGAAAGCTCGCATGGCGAAACCGCGTTGATGTGGGCGGCGGCGGAAAACCACGCGGGCGCGGTGAAAATGCTGATTGAGTTTGGAGCCGAGGTCAATGCACGCTCCAACGCGTTGACGTTTCCGAAGGACAGGTTTGGACTCGAGGGCGTCACAACCGTTCTGCCGCGCGGAAGTTGGACAGCTCTGATGTATGCGGCCCGGCAAGGCTCGCTCGACGCGGCGCGGGCGCTGGTCGATGCGAAGGCGGAGCTCAATCTCACCGATCCGGACGGCACCACGGCGCTAGTGCTGGCGACGATGAACGGCCATTACGATACCGCGGCGCTGCTCCTGGAAAAGGGGTCAGACCCCAATATCGAGGACTCCACGGGGGCGGCCGCGTTGTACACAGCAGTCGACATGAACACGCTGGGCGAGGTTTATGGCCGGCCCGCCCGGAAGTCCACGAGCAAACTGACCGCTCTGGATCTCATCAAAGTGCTGCTCGCGCACGGTGCGAACCCCAACGCTCAACTGAAGTCGGCGACACTTTTCAGGGCCCATACGCCGGGCGAAGGAACTCTCGGCGAGGGAGCCACGCCCCTCATGCGCGCGGCCAAGAACGGTGATGCCGCCGCAATGCGGCTGTTGCTCGACCACGGCGCCGATCCGGCGATCACGCAGAAGAATCGTACGACGGCGCTCATGCTGGCCGCGGGGTTGGGCCGCGGCCAGGGCGTGTTCGCCAAGGATTACGCGACCGAGGCCGAGATGCTCGAAGGTGTCAACGTACTATTGGAACGGCACGTCGACGTCAATGCGGCCAGCGACAACGGACAAACCGCGCTGCACTTCGCCGCCCAAGCCTCGGACCCCATCGTTAAAGCGCTGGCCGAGCACGGAGCGAAGCTGGACGCCAAGGACAAACAGGGACGAACGCCGCTGGACTCCGCACTGGGCATTGGTGGCCGGGGCCGCGCCGGGGGTCCGGTGACCGTGCGCGAGAGCACAGCGGCGCTGCTTCGTCAGTTGATGAGCGGCCCGCGCTAGCTGAGGATCGGAAACGGACCCGCCTCTGTGGCCGCGGTCAGAAGTCCGAAGTCCACCATTCGGCGCACCAGACTAAGATCCAGGCTGACATTTCGCTCAGTCAGGATTGCCGCCAGTGCTTCCTCTGTCGACCTGCCGTCAAAATAGCGCAATACGCCGGCAAGCTGTTCCGGCATCGTCAAAGGGTCGTAGGGGCTGTAGGCGGTCACCTGATACTCCCCGTCCACCACACCCGTAAGCTGGACGGAACCCAACCGCAGCCGCTCCGGAATCGCTGTCGACGTCAGGTTCTGGTAAGCGTCCCGCGCCAATTGCGCGAGAATGCGCACACGCGGGCCGCAGATGCCGAGCACCGCGTCCCACGCCAGCGGTTCCGCCAGCTTCGCACAAGCCCGGTAAAACTCCTGCTCGCGCCCTTCCCAAGCACCCCACAGCTCGCGGTATCGCACGCCGTTGAGCGGGCCACCCAGTTCGGAAACATCCGGCCGGTCGATGGATTCTGGGTCAAGGTTTGCCAGGTCTACGGAGCCCGTGTTCATTTCGGCCGCGCACCACAGCGCCAAATCGGACTCCACCTCACGAAGGAGCTTGTCGCTGAGCCGCCAGAACCGGAACCCCGTTTCGCCACGCACGTGCTTGCAATACCACGTGGCGCAGACACCCGGCCGGTACCGCCAGATTCCGCAACCTCCTTCGCCGGTAAGATGCGGGCATTTGAGCGCCGGCGCGCGCCCGAAGACGTTGGGACTTCGGGCGTAAAGCAAACGAAATGTGGAGGTCGACTTTACGCCGCGCGGCACAACGCCCGACCGCCGTTCAATCCGTTGTTCGAGCGCTGCGCGGCCATGCGTCATCCGCGGATCGGAGTCGGCCAGGATGCGGCCTGCGAGAAAATTGGGAATGTCAGGTTGATACGCGCAGCACTTGGTCAGTGGATGGAAAGAGATGGCGTCCGGCGCACTCCCTTCCTTTGGGAGCATGACGCATTGGTCGCAGGTGGCGCGCGTCTCCCCTGGAATAGGACCGCCGGCGACTTCGCGAAGGCACGGGGCGTAGAGAGGAGGAAGCGTCGCTTCCATAGGTTTTGTC
>JBGPHB010000868.1:0-2858 GCA_041484155.1 Bryobacteraceae bacterium | reverse complement strand
CGGAATGCGCCGCCGAGCGCGAATTATGAGAATTGTCGATCATGCAGGTGATTCCCGCATCAATGCAGCCCAGCGCGGTGACCAGATTGCCCACGTACATGTCCTGAGGCCGATAGAAGCGAGCGAAGCCTTGGTGGGTCGTCGCCATGTAACTTCCGATATCGCCGTTGGGAATGATCCGGCGCAGCACGCCTTCCCAGGAGTGCCGGTGGCAGTCCACGAAGCCCGGGATGAGGATCATGCCGGATGCGTCGATGACCTGGCCCGGCGATTTGAGATTGGCTTCTACCGCGACGATCTTCTTGCCTTGGATGAGGACGTCGCCCTTCACCAGGTTGCCAACCTTCGGGTCCATGCTGACGATGGTGCCGCCCTTCAGCAGGATGTCGCGTTTGGGTGGTTGCGATAGGGCGTCACCGGGAACGGCGGCTGCGGCCGCGATGGCTGCCCCGGCCTTGAAGAAGGAGCGCCGGGACGTGGCAGGCGTTTGAACTTTGTTTCGCATATTACCTCTCATTTCGCAGGGGTCAATTCACGATCTCTCGCCGGGTGGAGCGGCCGGCGTACCACAGCTTCACCGCCACAAGAACGAGAATCTGCAATCCCGTAAGCCCATTTGCGAGCATCAACGGACCGGACATCCGCAGGACGCCGTAAAGGAACCACAGACCGACTCCCGTTCCGAACAGCGCGAGCATCAACCAGGATAACCCCTGCCCGCCGGTTCTCCACGTTAGGGCAACCTGAGGCGCAAACGCGACTGTGGTTAGGATGGCTGCCCAGAATCCAATCATCTCCGCGTAGGAGCGCAGCCAGTCCAAAGAATGCAACAAGGCAGGGATCTCCACATGATCGCAAGAAGTGCCGTTATCGTGGGGCCGCGCCTGCGTCGAATTGAGATTGAGTCCACGCGGCCGAATCCGCGGATTTGGCAAGCGTCTCCTCCAAGCGCCGGATGGCATTCGTCGCCAGCATCGGCTCGCGGCGGGTTGGGAAACCGCCTGGAGTTTCTGGATTTGTAAAACAGAACCCCGCCCTAACGGGCGGGGCTTTCCGCCGTGGTTGATGAATGCCGTGGACGGCGCAAACCCGCTAAAGCCCCGCCCGTCAGGGCGGGGTTCAGTTGAGAAATGTAGAAACTCCCGTCGCGCAGCTTTGCAAGCTGGCTCACACAATGAAGCATCTACGGATGGGATGCCGCTACTTCTCGCCCTTTCCATTGAGGCTGTCGCCCCAAGCGGCGGAGCTACCCCAGGCAGCCGAGCTACCCCACGCAGCGGACGACCCCCAGGCAGCCGAAGTGCCGCCCAATGGCTGAACAACCTGATACCCCCAGACGTTGTTGAGGCTCCAAGAGCTATTGTTCCAGGTGGAGCCGGGGGGATTGAGCAAAGTCGCCGCAAAGTTCACGTTCGGCGAGAGGGCGGCGCGGTCGAGTTCACGCTCATGACCAATTCAGGCAATAAATCGCGCGAGCGCATGGCAGCCATGATCCAGCAAGACCTGGCCAAGATCGGCGTGAAGGTGAGTGTGGCGACACTCGACTTTCCGTCCGTGCTCGAGCGTATGAATCGCACACTCGATTATGACGCCTGCCTGCTCGGCCTGGTGAACGTCGACTTGGATCCGAACATGCAAATGAATATCTGGCTCAGCTCTTCGGGCATGCACGCGTGGAATCCGAAAGAACCGAAACCGGAGACGGCATGGGAAGAGGAGATCGACCGGCTGATGCGGATCCAGGCGTCGGGTTGGACGCGCGGAAGCGCAAGGCCGCCTTCGACCACGTACAGCAGATCGTGGCCGAGCAGGAACCGATCATCTACCTGGTCAATAAGAACGTGCTTTCGGCCGTGTCTGCCGGGGTGAAGGATGCGCATCCGGCGGCGCTCCGGCCGGAGACGTTCTGGAATGCGGAGCGGCTCAGCCTGGATGGATCAGCGCTCCGCTCGGCCCGATGAACGAACCGCTACTGTCGCTGAATATCTCGGTGGACTATCCCGGTAAACCCGGTGTCCTCAAGAATGTCGCCCTGGAGGTACATCCCGGCGAGGTGGTCGGGCTGATCGGACAGAGCGGGTCGGGCAAAAGCACGCTGGCGATGGCGATCCTGCAACTTCTGAAACTAAAAGGCGGAGTGGCGATAGGGTACGTCCGGTTCAATGGCCGCGATCTGATGACCGCCCCGGAGCGCGAGCTACGCTCGATTCGCGGGAAAGAGATTGGACTGGTGTTGCAGAGCCCCATGTCGGCATTGAATCCTGCTCTGAGGATCGGGACGCAACTGAAAGAAGCCTGGCGCTGTCATGGCGGGGAATCCGCCGGGTGGAGCCAGCGGGCGATGGAACTGCTGGAGAGCGTCAGCCTGCCGGCCGAGGAAAGTTTTCTCCGGAAGTATCCACGGCAGCTCAGTGTCGGACTCGCCCAACGGGTTTTGATCGCGATGGCGATTCTGCATCGCCCCGCGCTTCTGCTCGCCGATGAGCCGACGAGCGCCCTGGACGTGATCACACAGTCCGAGATCCTGGATCTGTTCGCGCGACTCAGCCGGGAACTCGACATGGCGGTGCTGTTCATTTCGCATGACCTTCTGTCGGTGGCGCGGCTGTGCGATCGCGTTGCAATCCTGCATGGCGGCGAGATTGTGGAGGTCGCGCCGACGCACGAGGTTTTTCAGACCCCTAGTCATCCCTATACGCAGCGGCTGGTGGCGGCGCTTCCGACTTTGCCGGAATATCGAGGCGCGATGCGTCCCTAGCGAGGGTTCGGCCTGGGGCCGAACGCCCTACAGAAGCATAACCTCCAAGGCACCGTGGGGCAGGCAGTCCTGCCGGCAAGCCGGCTTTCGTGCCGGCTTT
>JBGPHB010000867.1:0-2867 GCA_041484155.1 Bryobacteraceae bacterium | reverse complement strand
GCACGGCCCACCAGCGCCACACTTCGTTGCCGGTCTTGGCGTCGTGCGCCGTCAGACGCCCGCGCAAGCCGCCGTCCCCGCCGGAGATGCTCATGTACACGAGGCCTTTGTAATAGAGCGGCGGCGCGGCAATATACTTGCGCAGGTTCTTCGGCACGTCCTCGCCGAGTTCGTGCTTCCATCGCAGCTTTCCTGTCTTTTGATCGAGAGCAAACATGTATGTGACCGGCTCGGTGCGGCCCGTGGCCGGCGGAGGCTTCCGGATGTCGGACTCGACCCCAAACACCAACCCCTCGCCCAGTGCTACTCCACGTTTGGCTTTGTTGTCCGGGGTCTTGGGATCGGCGGTGGTGCGGTATTCCCAAACGAGGTTGCCCGTCTTGGCATCCAGCGCGAAGATGTCCTGCTCCCCGGTCGTGATGTACATCAGGCCGTCCTTCACCACCGGGGTGCCTTGCTGCGAGAATCCGGGGCCGAATCCCGAATTCAAGCGAGCCATCCAGGCGCCCTTGAGCGTCTTGACGTTGGAGGCGTCGATCTTCGCGAGCGTCGAGTACCGGGTATTTCCCCAGTCGCCGCCGACCATCGGCCATTCGGTGGTGGGAGGCTTCCGATAGTCGGGCGCTGGTTGGGCCGTGAGCGGCAGCAATGTTAACCCGAGAATTACGAGTGCGGAGCGAGAGTTCATTGTTCCTCTATTAAGGCGGGGGCCATGGGGTCTGAATGATTTTACCCTACGCGAAAGAATGCAGGCCAGGGCCTGCGCTACCGTGGCCTGCAATGATAGACGGTATGCTTCAAGTGATTCACTCGTTGTTCCATCATCAGGCGTGGGCTGACGCAGCCATCTTGCAGGCGGTTCGGGCGCACGCGGACGCGGAGAAAGACGAAAAACTCCGCTGGACCCTGCATCACATGGTGATGGTGCAGCGAGCGTTCTTGTCCCTTTTCCTGAAACGCCCGTTCGACATGCAGAAGGAAATGCAAGCGCCGGAATCGTTCGCCGATCTGGAACGCCTTTTCCGCGATTCGCACCAGGAAGAGCTTGCGTTTGTCACCGGCCTGGAAGCAGGGGAACTTACACGAGTCATTGACATGCCCTGGATTGAAGGCTGCCGCCTCACAGTAGCCGAAGCGCTGATGCAGGTCGTCATGCACAGCCAAAACCACCGCGGACAATGCCTCACGCGCTTGCGCACAATTGGTGGAACGCCGCCCACGCTGGATTTCATCCTATGGCTCAAAGACCGTCCTGCACCGGAGTGGCCGAAGTGATTACTTCGGTGCGCCGAGTGATCCAAGGAGGTGCCGTAACCCCGCCCTGACGGGCGGGGCTTGTCCGGCGGTTGAGGGCACCCGACAAGCCCCGCCTGTCAGAAGGTGTAAGGAATTCGTTCAGCCCCGCTCCATTACTGTCGCGGTTCGGTATCGGCACTCTGCGCAATCAGCCGCTTACCGAACCGCGACCGTAAGGGAGCGGGTTGAGAGGACAAAAGAGGACAATCCCTTACAGCTTCTCAGGGCGGGGACGCATCGCCGGGTACTGGTACTTTCGACGTCGAAGAGCTATTGTCGCACTCTTGTAGCGAAGCTTAAGATTTCTTGCGTGAGCCCGACTGCGCCCACACAGTGCTGCCCAAGTTGCGGATCTACCGATGTCCGACCCGCTAGCCGGATCGGCTTGGTGCCGCTCTTCTTCAGAATATTTGGGCTGTACCCGCTCCGCTGCCGCTTCTGCCGTGCTCGATTCTTTCGGACGCGTTAAAGCCAGCTTGGTGGTGTGTTAACTTATCGTATTGCCACCCGCAACTCTGTCCCGTAGAATCGCGAAAGCGGCGCGGAACTTGACCATGGAACAGGTTCCGCCGGACGTGGTGGAGAAGGTCAAGATCGCGTTCCTGGACGTGCTGTCCGCCGCCTTCGAGTCCCGGGAACTTCCCTGGGGCAGCCAGGCCATCCAGATCGCCAGTCGCGCTCCGGGTGGAAAGGCCACGGTGATCGGCTCGTCCTTCCGCGTGTCGGCCTCCGAAGCGGCGTTTGTCAACGCAACGCTCGGTCATGGATTGGTCCGCGAGGACATGCACACGCGATCGGTGAGTCATTTGGGCGTCGTCATCTTCCCCACTTTGCTCGCACTGGCCCAGAACAGGCGCGTGACCGGGCGCGACCTCATCGTGGGAGCGGTCTGCGGTTACGAGATGGGCGCCGCCATCGGGCGCGCCGTGATGGATCAAGAAGTTGTTCGGATGTTCCGTCCCACAGGCATCGCCGGTCCGATCGGCGGCGCGGTCGCGGGCAGTCGCATGCTCGGCTTGAGTGAGGACGCGATGGTGAGCGCCCTGGGGCTCGGCGCCAATACGACGGTGGGGTTGAACGAATGGGCGTCGGCCGGCGCCGACGAGATGTTTTTTCAGGTCGGATTTGCGGCGAGGAACGCAGTCACCGCCGTCGAGCTTGCCGAACTGGGCGCATGCTTTTCCGAAACGGCCTTGGATGGCGGAGCGGGACTCTTCGCCGCTCTGAGAAGAAGCGACCGCGTCTCAACGGTCGTGCCGTTCTCCAATGGTGCGTGGGAGATCATGGCGGTCTTTCACAAACCGGCCCCGGCGTGTAACTACGCCCAGACACCTTCTCAAGTCGCGCTCGCCCTGGCGCTGCAGGACGGCGTTCAGAGCAGCGATATCATAGCGATTCAAGTCAAGTGCTCGGCTGCGGCAGTCGGGTATCCGGGCTGTGATTGCGCCGGCCCCTTCTCGCGCATCTTGCGAGCCAAGATGAGCATCCATTACTGCGTGGCCGCCGCCCTGGCACGACGCAGTCTCCAGGAAGCTAACTACCACTTGTTCTCAGATCCCGAAATCATGCGT
>JBGPHB010000866.1:0-2870 GCA_041484155.1 Bryobacteraceae bacterium | reverse complement strand
GTACGTGGCAGCCCAGGCGGCGGAGCGACTCGCGCTGCGGTTCAGCACGCCGGACGCCGTGCTCGCGTCGAAGAACAAGTTTTTGGCTCGGGAGCGGTTCCGTTCGGCGGGACTGCCAACGCCAGGCTACCGGCGGGTGTCGCTCGATTCCGATCCGGGCGAAGAAGCACGTGCGACGCGATACCCGTGCGTGTTGAAGCCTTTAGCGCTTTCGGCGAGCCGCGGCGTGATCCGCGCGGACAAGGCATCCGAGTTCACCGACGCTTTTGCGCGAATCAAGAAGCTGCTGGAGATGGAAAGAGAAACTTGGCTTCAGGTCGAGGATTTCATTCCGGGACGGGAATTCGCGCTGGAAGGATTGGTTACCGGCGGAAGTCTCCAGGTGCTGGCGTTGTTCGACAAGCCAGACCCGCTGGATGGCCCCTACTTCGAGGAAACGATTTACGTCACTCCTTCACGCGAGCCGCCGGCGGTGCAAGCATCGATCTTCGAAGCGGCGCAACGTGGTGTTGTGTCACTGGGGCTGACTCACGGGCCGGTACACGCCGAGATGAGAGTCAACCCGAACGGCGTGTGGATGCTCGAAGTGGCGGCTCGGCCCATCGGTGGGTTGTGCTCGCAGGTGCTGCGGTTCGATGGCGGGGTGACGCTGGAAGAGGTGGTCCTGCGGCACGCTGTGGGCGAAGATATGCGTCACGTGCGTGTGACGCCGGGCGCGCACGGTGTGATGATGATTCCCATCCCGCGCGCGGGTGTCTACGCGGGCGTAGAAGGGCTGGAGGGCGCGCGACAGGTCGCGGGCATCGAAGACGTGGTGATCGCGGCGAAAGAGGGCCAGACTCTGATGCCGCTTCCGGAAGGCGCGAGCTACCTGGGCTTCATCTTTGCGCGGGGAATCTCCGCGGATAGCGTGGAGCGGGCGCTACGGGAATCGCACGCCAGCCTGCAATTCCATTTGTCGCCGGCGCTTACCGTCGTAAGATAAGAGATTGTGAACGTTTCAATACTTGGTACGGGTTACGTCGGACTGACCACCGGCGCTTGCCTTGCTTTCCTGGGACATCAGGTCACCTGCGTGGATGCGGACGAGCAGAAGATTGCGGGGCTCGAGCGCGGAGAGGTGCCGTTCTACGAGCCCCATATGGCTGAACTCATCGCCGAAGCGAAGAGTACCCTGAAGTTCACCACGGAATACGCCGCTGCGATTCCCGACGCCCAGGTGATCTTTATTGCCGTGGGGACTCCACCTGGAGCGGCGGGCGCGCCCGACCTCCAATACCTGCAAGCGGCTGCGCGAGGCGTGGGAGAGCACTTGTCGGGGAAGTTCGCGGTGGTGGTAAACAAGTCCACCGTGCCGATCGGCAGCGGCAACTGGGTCGGATCGCTCGTCAGGGAAGCCTATGAACAGCGGAGCGGCCGCAAGGCGGACGGCAGTTTCGCCGTGGCCTCCAACCCCGAATTTTTGCGAGAGGGCACGGCCTTGAACGATAGCCTGTATCCGGATCGGGTGGTGATCGGCGCCGATGAGCCGCAGACGGCCGAGGTGCTGTACACGCTGTACCGGCCGATTCTCGATCAGACCTTCCAGCCGCCGCCGTACCTGCCCCGGCCCGAGAGGTTGGGAGCAGTACCCCTGATCTCGACCGGCCTCGCTTCAGCCGAACTGATCAAGTACGCCGCGAATGCGTTCCTGGCGCTAAAGATCAGCTACATCAACGAAATCGGGCAGCTCTCTGAAAAGGTGGGAGCGGACATCGCGCAGGTGGCCAGAGGAATCGGACTCGACGCCCGCATCGGCACGCGATTTCTGCAGGCGGGGATCGGATGGGGAGGCTCGTGCTTCGGCAAGGACACGGCGGCGCTGATCGCGACCGCGGTCGAGTACAGCCTGGAAATGCCGATCGTAAACGCGGCGCGCGAGGTCAACCGCCGGCAGAGAGAGCGGGTAGTGGAGAAACTCCTGGCCGAACTACGGATCTTGAAGGGCAGGACGATCGGATTGTTGGGACTGGCGTTCAAGCCCCTTACCGACGATCTGCGCGAGGCTCCCGCCCTGGACATCGGACGCAAGCTGATCGAGCGCGGGGCTCGGGTGAAGGTGCACGATCCCGTGGCGATGGAGCGTTTCCGCCGGGAGTATGCGGATCTCAATGTCATCTGTTGTGAAACGCCCGAGGAAGTAGCCCGAGACGCCGATGCGCTGGTGCTGGTGACCGAATGGCCCCAGTATCGCGAGCTGGATTGGGAGCCGGTGGCGCGTTCGATGCGCACGGCGATTGTCTTGGACGGACGGCAGGCGCTGGATCGCGCGCGGATGACGCGTGCAGGGTTCCGGTACATCGGGATGGCCGGTTAATAGCGGTATCGTGAATGATCTACTGAAGCTTCTGAGGGAAGAGGACACCTCCAGCGTCCGGCTGGATCGCGTGGCACTGGAGCTGGCCAGGATTCACACGCCAGACCTGGTCGTGGAACCCTTCCTGGACCAACTCAACGACCTGGCATCGCGGCTCGGGGACCGGCTGCGCAATTTCAACGACGGGCGGGACTTCGTCGAGGCGGCGCAGCGCTACCTGTTCCAGGATCTGGGTTTTCATGGAAACGAGGAGGAGTTTTACGACCCGCGGAACAGTTGCCTGAATCAGGTGCTGGAGCGGCGGACGGGACTTCCGATCGCCTTATCGGTGATGTACATGGAAATCGCCCGGCGGCTGGCGATGCCGGTTTTCGGGATCGGCCTGCCGCAGCATTTCATCGTCGAATTCAACGACGGGAACTATGCCGCCTACATCGATCCGTTTCACGGTGGCCGGACGATCACGGTTCGCGAGTGCTTCGCGCTGGCCGGGTCCCAGGTGGCCGATCCGTCG
>JBGPHB010000865.1:0-2871 GCA_041484155.1 Bryobacteraceae bacterium | reverse complement strand
GAGGAGGGCCTCGACCGCCGCAAGATGGGCCGCGAGGCCTTCGTCGAGCGCGTCTGGCAGTGGAAGCGCGAATCCGGCGACACCATCAAACGCCAGATGGTGCAACTCGGCGCAAGCTGCGACTGGAGCCGCGAGCGCTTCACCTTCGACGAAGGCCTCTCCCGCGCCGTGCGCGAGGCGTTTGTCCGGCTGTACCGGAAGGGTCTCATCTATCGCGGCGAGTACATGGTCAATTGGTGCCCGCGCTGCATAACCGCCATCTCGGACCTGGAGGTGACGCACGAGGAGTCGAACGGCCACCTCTGGCACATCCAGTATCCGGTGAACGGAACCGGCCGGCATTTGGTGGTCGCCACAACGCGGCCTGAGACCATGCTCGGCGATACCGCGGTCGCCGTCAACGAGGTCGACAGCCGCTATTTCGACCTGCACGGCAAGACCGTGCAGCTTCCGCTGATGGATCGCACCATCCCGATCGTGCTCGACGACCTGGCCGATCCGGAATTCGGCACCGGCGTCGTGAAAGTCACACCCGCCCACGACCTCAACGACTTCGAATGCGGCAAGCGTCACAAGCTGGCCAGGATCAAGGTCATCGACGAAACCGGCCACATGACCGAAGCCGCCGGCCCCTACGCCGGCCTCGACCGCTTCGAAGCCCGCAAGCGGGTGGTGGCGGATCTCGAAAAACTAGGCCTGCTCGTCAAAATCGAGCCCTACACGATGAGTGTAGGCGAGTGCCAGCGCTGCAAGACCGTGGTCGAGCCGCTAATCTCCAAGCAGTGGTTCGTTAAGATGAAGCCGCTGGCGGAGAAGGCTATCGCCGCCGTGGAATCCAGGCGCATCGAGTTCGTTCCGGAGAACTGGAGTAAGACATACTTCGAGTGGATGTACAACATCCGCGACTGGTGTGTGTCGCGGCAATTGTGGTGGGGCCACCGCATTCCGGCGTGGCACTGCCGGAATTGCGAGGAAGTGATGGTGGCGGCGGAGGCGCCGCTGACCTGCGCCCGCTGTGGCGCCGCCGGCCTCGAGCAGGACCCCGACGTGCTCGATACCTGGTTCAGCGCCGGGCTGTGGCCGTTCTCGACCATGGGCTGGCCGGACCAGACCGAAGATCTCGCGGTCTACTATCCGACCACGCTGCTAATCACCGGCTTCGACATCATCTTCTTCTGGGTGGCCCGCATGATCGTCATGGGCCTGGAGTGCATGGGCCAGGTCCCCTTCCGTCAGGTGTACATTCACGGGCTGATTCGCGACGCCGAGCGCCAGAAGATGTCGAAGACCAAGGGTAACGTCGTCGATCCGCTGGTGGTGACGGAGAAGTACGGCACCGACGCCGTGCGGCTGGCGCTGGTGATGGGCGCCGCGCCGGGAACCGACATCGTGCTCTCGCAAGAGCGCATGGAGTCCACTCGCGCCTTCGCCAATAAGATCTGGAATGCCGCGCGGTTCCTGTTCCTCAATATGGAGAGGTCGGCCGTCGCGCCCTGGGTTCCGAGCCGCGAAATTGATGAGGCGGCAGCGGAGCCATACAAGCCGGAGGCCGATGCGGAAACGCTGACGGTCCCGCTCGAGGATCGCTGGATTTTCAGCAGGCTGAACGCATGCGCGGAGCAGGCCAACGCCGCCATCGCGCAGTATCGCTTCCATGAGGCGGCGCAGGTGCTGTGGCAGTTCTTCTGGCATGAGTTCTGCGATTGGTACGTGGAGCTGAAGAAGCTTCGATTTCAGGAGAACTCGGGACTCAACGCGCACTGGCGCAATACGCTGGCCGCGTTTGAAACAGCGCTACGGTTGCTGCATCCGGTGATGCCGTTTCTCACCGAAGAGCTTTGGCAGCGGATGGGCCCCGAAGGCGCCTCCGGCCGGCCACCCTCAATCGCGCTGGCGCCTTATCCGCGGTACAGCCACGGTGCGTCGGATCTGATTGCCGAGCGCCAGGTGAATCTATTGCAGGAGATTATCGGCGCCGCCCGCGACCTGCGCGCGGACATGAAACTGGACCCCAAGCTTCCGCTTTCGGGAACGTTGTACGCGCGCGGCGCGGCCTATGCAGTGGGGACCGCGCAGGCGGAAGCGATCCGCCGGCTGGCAAACGTCAAACTGGAATTCGTGCAGGACGGCGCCCCGCCGAAGGGCGCGGTGCGTTCGACGCACGAGTTCGACCTGGCGCTCGAAGTTCCGATGGCCCAGACCGGGGCGCACCGGACGCGCCTGGAGAAAGAGAAAGAACAGCTCGATAAAGTGATCGCCAACTCCCGGCGGCAGCTTTCCGACGAAGCGTTCATGAGTAAGGCGCCGGCTAAAGTGGTGGAGTCCATTCGCCATAAGCTGGGCGATTACCAGGCGCAACTGGACAAAACCGAAGCGGCTCTGGCCGGCCTTGCCGAATGATAGACGTCTCCCATCTGGATGTCGTGGAAGCCGTCCGGCGCGCGTTGGAGGAGGACATCGGGCCGGGCGACGTGACATCGGAGGCATGCATTCCCGCCAGCCGCGCGGCCAGAGGAGAATTCATCGCGCGTGAGGCGCAAGTGGTCGCCGGAGTCGAGTTATTACCGCTCATCTACGAGCTGCGCGGCGGCGTTGCGCGGCTGGAATTGCAACTAAGCAGTGGGGACAGGGCTGCCGCGGGCGAGGTCATCGCGTCGGTGTCGGGCGGCGCGAGGACGCTGTTGGCCTGCGAGCGCGTGGCGTTGAATTTCCTGCAGCGGCTGGGCGGCGTAGCGACGCTGGCGGCGCGATACGTCGAGCGGACCGCTGGAACGGACTGCAGCGTACTCGATACACGCAAGACGACCCCTGGATTGCGTCGTCTGGAGAAGATGGCGGCTGCGGCCGGCGGAGTGACGAATCATCGTATGG
>JBGPHB010000864.1:0-2877 GCA_041484155.1 Bryobacteraceae bacterium | reverse complement strand
TTCACGGTCGAAGGCAACGCGCTGAAACTGGCCAAAGTCGCGGCCAACAAACCCGGCGTCACCATCGTCTCCACGGACGATCTGCGCAAGTCCGTCGACCTGCGATTTCCCGGGAACGTGACCGCGGAGCTGGCCATGGCCCGCCAGGAGCGCTACCCCAAACCGGGCGGCCGTCCGCTGGTCACGCCGGCGACCATCCACGAAGACCTTCGCAGCCGGGACTTCACCGTCAACGCGATCGCGCTCTCGCTCAATAAGGCCTCGCTGGGGCTACCCATCGATCCCACCAACGGAGTGGGAGATATCGAGCGGAAAGAACTGCGCGCCATCCACAACTACGCCTTCTACGACGATCCTGCGCGCATGCTGCGTTTGATTCGCTTCAAAGTGCGATTGGGATTCGCCATCGACGAACGCACTCGCCTGCAATACGAAAACGCGCGCGAGGCGGAGATGCTGACGCGCATCTCTACCGAGGCCTTGGGCGTGGAGCTGCGCCATATGGCCGGTGAGCCGAGCGCCGGCGACTTGTTGCGAGCGCTGGAGGAGGAGAAGCTGATCGATCTGTACTCACCCGCGCTCAAGGGCCAAAAGCTGAATCTGCAGAATCTTACCAAGCTTCAGAAAGCCCGGCAGTTGATGCCGTTTGGAGTAGACCTGAAGATGCACAGCATGCCGCTGTTCCTGTGTGTGTTGATGGAAAAGCTGAACGCCAAGGAGCGCGCCGATCTGATCAAAACCGCCGGATTGGAGAGGGCCGAGGTGAATGCCTGGCAGAAGCTGGAAGGGGCCGCGAAGAAGTTTGAGCGTGAGATCAGGAGTCCCAAGCTTCAGAAGGCTTCGCAACTCTACCAGGTGCTGGTCAAGGCGCCGGGTGAGCAGGTGCTTTACTTGATGGTGTATTCGTCCCAGCGGCTGGTCCAGGACCGCATCCGCAACTACTTCCAGAAGTATTTGCCGGCATCGCTCGAAGTCACTGACGAAGTGGTTACGGCGGCGGGCGTGGCGGCCGGCACACCCAAGTTCAACCGCGTCAAGGAAGAGATGATCCTGACGCGCCTGGACGCGCGCCCGAAGAAACCACCACCAGCGCCGGAGCCGCCGCCTCCTCCAATGTCGAGCTTTGCGCGGGGTCCGGGCGTGCGGCAGGCTCGGTAGCGCAAGCTTTGGCTTGCCCATTCCGGCGCGGTTGATGAATGCCGTGGACGCAAAGCCCTGCCCGTCAGGGCGGGGTTCTATTCCAGAAATGTAGAAACTCCAGGGGCCTGTTAGTGCTGTATTCTGGTTCTGACGTGTTCCGGGGACATCATCGCAAAGTCCGAATTCTGTTCGGCCTATCGGACATACTTCTCATCGTCCTGGCGTTCGGGCTGGCCTACGCGTCGCGTCTCCGGCTGGAGTTAGAGCACGTCTTCTTCTTGACCTCGCCAGTGAAAGGGTTGCTGATGGGCTGGTCGATGCTCGTGTGGGTGGCGCTCGGCTACTGGTGGCAGATTTACGACCGCATCGATACGGCGCATCCGCGCGTGATTCTGCGAGACGCCTTTCAGCAATGCCTGGGAGGCGCCTTGTCGGTGGTCCTGTTCGAGTACTCGCAGCGTCTGGACCTCAGCCGCTCGTTCGTGGCGCTGTTTGGCGTGTGGGCTTGGGTGCTGCTGTGCCTGTTCCGGCTGAACGCGAGCCGTTTGGTAAGGCTGATGCGGCGCGAGTTCGGCGCGGCTCATTATGTGATGATCGTCGGCTTGGGAGAAGCTGCCCGGAGGCTGGGTCGCCAGCTCGAAGACGCAGCGGCGTATGGGATGCGCCTGGTGGGCTTTATCGCGGATTCCGACGGCGAGACGCCCCTAGCCGAGATCGAATTGGACGTCAAGTATCCGGTGCGCTCGCTCGCCGAGCTTCCGGACCTGCTCCGTCAGCACGTGATCGACGAGATCATCTTCGCGGTGGACAGCCGCCGCCTGGGGGAACTCGAAGAGATGTTCCTGTTGTGCGATGAGGAGGGCGTCCGCACCCGCGTCGCGGTCGATTTTTTCAGGCACGTCAACAGCCAGGTGTACCTGGACCGCTTGGGCACTTCGCCGCTGCTGACATTCTCAGCGGTACCGCACGACGAGATTCGCTTGCTGGTGAAACGCGTCATCGATATCGTGTTGGCCGGAGCCGCGCTGGTGTTGCTGTTTCCGGTGATGCTGGCGGTGGCGTTGCTGATCCGGCTCACTTCGCCCGGACCGGCGATCTTCCGCCAGGTCCGCTGCGGGCTGAATGGGCGCCAGTTCGTGTTCTATAAGTTCCGCTCGATGTGCGAGAACGCGGCGGACATGCGCGCCTCGCTCGAACACCTGAGCGAGCGCCTCACCGCGCTGAAAATCCCCAACGATCCTCGCCTAACTCTGCTCGGCCGGTGGCTGCGCAAGTTTTCCGTGGACGAGTGGCCGCAACTGTGGAACGTGCTGAAAGGCGACATGTCGCTGGTCGGCCCCCGGCCGGCCGTCCCGGAGGAAGTGGAACAATATAAGCGTTGGCAGCGTCGGCGGCTCCGTATGCGTCCGGGTCTCACGTGTCTATGGGCCGTGTGCGGGCGCGATGCGGTGGACTTCGAAACGTGGATGAAGCTGGACATGCAGTACATCGATAGTTGGTCGCTGGTGCTGGACTGGAAGATCATCCTCCGCACCATTCCCCAGGTTCTGAGCGGCCGAGGCGCTCATTAGGCATGCAGCTCATCCCGACCCACGATGAAGTGGTCGCGCTGCTCCGTCGCACAGGCGGCCTGCGCGAAGGACACTTTGAATACACCAACGGCCTGCACGCCGACGAGTATCTGCAAGTGGCGCTCACCATGCGCTACTACGAAGCGGCCAAGATTTTGAGCGTGGG
>JBGPHB010000863.1:0-2892 GCA_041484155.1 Bryobacteraceae bacterium | reverse complement strand
GCTCGATCCATGCGCTGGTCAGCCTTGTCGGCGCGCCGCTCCGCGCGAAGCTGGCTATCCGCGATCGCCTGGAGCGTCTTCTCAATACCCATCGCTAAATTCAAATATACCCTACCGCCCCGGACCCTCAGGCGGCGTGAATCTTTCGCAACACCATCGCGGAATTCTTGCTTCCGAAGGCTATGCAATTCGATACGGCGTACTCGAAATCCATCTTGCGGGCGGTTTTCGGGACGTAGTCAAGATCGCACTCAGGGTCGGGCTCATCCACGTTGATGGTAGGCGGGACAACCGCGTCGCGCATGGAGAGCAGGGTCGAGGCGATGCTGGCCGCGCCGCACGCGCCCTGCGGATGGCCGATTAGACTTTTCAGCGACGAGCCGGCCAGTTTGTAGGCGTGGCCGTTGAAGGCGAGCTTGGTGGCGCGCGTCTCGATCCGGTCGTTCAGCTCCGTCGAGGTTCCGTGATAATTGATATACGCGACCGCTTCCGGCGGGATTCCCGCTTCCTCGATCGCCATGCCGATCGTGCGCGCCGGCTCTTCGCCGCACTCTTCCAGACGCACCCGATGATAGGCCTCGCAGGTCGAGGCGTATCCCACGATCTCGCCGTAGATGTGAGCGCCTCGCGCCTTGGCGTGCTCGAACTCCTCGAGCACCACGAACCAGGCGCCCTCGGCCAGGACGAAACCATCGCGGTCGCGTGAAAACGGGCGAGAGGCGCGCTCGGGCTCCGCATTCCAGCTCGAGGTCATGATCCGCATCAGCATGAATCCGCGCAAAATCAGCGGAGCGATCGGCGCATCCACGCCCCCGGTCACCATCAGGTCCAACACGCCGGCCTGAATGTTGCGGTACGAGTATCCGATGGCGTCCGTCGACGACGTGCAGCCCGTGGACACAATGTGGCTCAGGCCGCGAAAGCCGAACTTCATCGATATTTCACTCGCCAGCGTGCCGATCGTCGAAGTCGGAATGGTGTACACGCTGCATTGCTTCAAATGGCCGGTGTAATAAAGCCGATATTGTTCTTCGGTAAACTCCTGGCTGCCGCCGCCGGAGCCGACGATCACACCCACGCCGCGCAGCTCGTCGCGCGTCATGCGATCGGGTTCGAGGCCCGCGTCAATGAGCGCCTCGGCAACCGCTGCTATGCCCAACGGAACCGCGCGCGACACGTGCTGCCGGTCTTTTGCGTTAACGTAGAGCGACTCGTCGAAATCCACCACTTCGCCAGCGACCTGCACAGCGTACCCGGAAGCGTCGAAGCGCGTAATTTTCCGCACCCCGCTGACACCATTCCGAGTCGCCTTCCAGAACATTTCCCGGCCAATCCCGTTAGGACTGACGGCCCCGATTCCCGTGACCACAACTCGTCTCTTCATGTACGATGTTCGGACTCTCTGTTTTAGGTACTGTGTTAGTATAGGCTGTTTTTATGCGTTCCGGGAACCGCAACGGCTCGGCCTCAAGGATCTTGCACGTGATCGCGGGCGTCGAGTCCGGCGTGCTCGGCGGAATGTTCATGCTGGGCTGGCTGGCGCTCCTTTCGGTCTTGCAAGGCCGATCCGCCTGGAGCATGCCCAATCTGCTCGCGTCCACATTTTACGGCGAGGCGGCGCTGCGGCGTGGTTTTCGATGGGCGACGCTCTCGGGCGTGGCGCTCCATGTGACCATGAGCGCCGCCGTCGGGTTGCTCTTCGGGCTGGCCGTGAGCGGAATCTCCAGCCGCCCGCGGGTGATGCTGCTGGGCCTTGGAGCAAGTGTCGCCTGGTACTTCCTGAGCCTGGGAATTTTCTGGAAACATTTCAATCCCATTGTGCCCCTTTACGGTGGCGGCGGCGGATTATTCGTGGCCCATTTGGGACTAGGTATTTTCCTAGGCTCGTTTCCGAGATACTTGCAGGGCTTGGAACCACCGATTCTGGCTGCTGATTCAGTCGAGGCTGCAGAGTTCGATCCACAGATCTAGCAAGCCTGCTTACACATCCACCCAGCCATGCTGGGCTGAGCTCTGGAGTTCCTTCTCCAGAATCTGTAGCTGCCGCAAGCCGTCGGCGAACTGCGGATACTCCACCGCAGCCGAGCGGTCCGCGACCGTTCGGTAGAAGCGCCGGAAAACCTGCTTGAACGTGTCGTCGTAACCCTCGCTGTGGCCGCCCGGTAAATCAGCGTACGGCTGCGCGGCTTTATTGAGGAGCGAAGGATCCTTCACGATGGACTGGTTCGGCTCGTTGCGATGCCCGATCCACAGCTCGTCGGGCTTCTCCTGGTCCCATGCCGCCGAGCACTTCGAGCCGTAGACCTCGATCAGCAGCCGATTCTTTCGTCCCGCCGAAACCTGGCTGACCGTGAACGCTCCCCGCGTACGATCACCCAGTCTGAGCAACACCGCGCCGAAATCTTCGCTCTCGATCTTGACTTCGGTGTAGTCCTCCGGCTTGGCCAGCTTTCCCGAAAACGTCTCGACCGAACCCTTGGGCCGCTTGCGCGTTTTGTGGAAGGTTTGCAGATCGGCGCAGACCGAGGTGATGCGCAGCCCGGTCACGTGCTCGATCATGTCGCACCAATGCGAGCCGATATCCGCCATCGTGCGCGACTTCCCATTGGCCTCCTGGTCGATGCGCCAGTTCCAGTCGGTGTCGTAGTAGAGCCAATCCTGGGAGTATGTTCCTTGGACGGCGTAGATCTCGCCCATCTCTCCCGACTCACGCATGCGGCGGATCTGCTGCACCATGGGATAGAAGCGCAAATTGTGAAACGTGCAGTTGGCGAGTCCGGTGGCCTTGGCGAGGTCGACCAGTTGCTGGCCCTCCGCCACCGAGATCGCCAGCGGTTTCTCGCACAGCACGTGCTTACCGGCTTCGAGCGCCGCTTTGGCCATCGGGAAATG
>JBGPHB010000862.1:0-2897 GCA_041484155.1 Bryobacteraceae bacterium | reverse complement strand
CTGTCGCCGCCCAGCAGCCGCGCGTGGTGGACGCGAATGTTCTCAAGGTTGCCGGAACGGCGAACGACCTCATGCCGGGCTCGTGGCTCACCTATGGCCTGACCCAGGGGGAAACCCGCTACAGCCTGTTGAAGCAAATCGACGCATCCAATGTTGGCAAGGTGGCGTTGTCATGGTCCTATGAGCTGGGTGCGGGCGGCGGCAACCAGGAGGGGACGCCGCTGGTGTGGAACAACACCATCTACGGAGCCACCACCTGGAGCGTCGTCTTCGCGGTCGACGCCCGCACCGGTAAACAACTGTGGCGCTGGGATCCAGAGGTGAATCAAACCGGGATGCGGCGGAGGATGTGCTGCGGCGCGGTGAATCGCGGCATCGCGATTTCGAACGGCATGATCTTTGTGCCGGTCAATGACGGCCGCCTGGTGGCGCTCGATGCGCTTACCGGCAGGTTCAAGTGGGAAGCACGGGTCGCGTTTCCTCAAGATTGGTATTCGCTGACCATGGCTCCGCGTATCGCGGGCAACAAAGTGGTTGTTGGGGTGGCCGGCGGCGATCATCCGATTCGCGGATTCTTTGACGCCTACGAGATCGGCACCGGGAAGCGCGCGTGGCGCTTCTATACGGTGCCGGGCGACCCCTCCAAAGGCTTCGAAGACGACGCGCAGCGCGCGGCCGCCAAAACCTGGGGCGGCGACTGGTGGAAGATGGGCGGCGGTGGATCTGTGTGGGATGGCATGGCGTCCGATCCCGAGACAAACACGGTCTACGCCGGCACGGGGAATGCGGAGCCGTGGGTGGAGAAGTTCCGCGGCGCAAAGGGTCTCGACAACCTCTACACCTGTTCCATCGTCGCTGTGGATGCGAACACGGGCAAGCTCAAGTGGCACTATCAGACGGTCCCCAACGACAACTGGGACTTTGACTCCGTGGGGCAACTGATGCTGGCCGACCTCAAAATCAAGGGCCGCACGCGCAAGGTGATCATGCAGGCTCCGAAGAATGGAATCTACTACGTTCTCGATCGCGTCACGGGAGAGTTCATCTCGGCGGCGCCGTTCGTGCAGGTGAACTGGACCAAGGGCTTCGACGAGAAGACGGGGCGGCCTTTCGTGAATGCGGATGCTTTCTACGACAAGACTCCCGTAACGATCTACCCGACCGGGGGTGGCGCGCACAACTGGGCGCCCATGTCTTACAATCCGGCGACCGGCTTGGCGTATCTCCCGGCATCGTACGGAAGCTACCAGTTTGCCGCAGCCGACGAGGTGACAGAGGCGCCGGGCGGCCACCATGGACTCGCATTCGGCGCGCGCGGCACGCCGGTCGTGCCTCCCATCATCGGGCCGGAGCCGCTGGCGGGACAACGCGGGGTTTTGGAAGCGTGGGACCCGGTGAATCAGAAGTTGGTCTGGCGTCAACCGGGTGGCGGAGCTGCTGGTGGCGGTACGCTCACCACCGCAACCAACCTGGTGTTTCAAGTGGTCGGCGACGGACGGCTGCTGGCGTACACGGCCGACAAGGGCGAAAAGCTGCTGGAGCTCCGAACCGGCCGGAACGGCGCGGCTCCTCCGATTACGTACATGGTGGACGGGAAGCAGTACGTCGCCTTCATGGCCGGCGCGGGCCGCCCGGGGCAACCGGCGGGCCCCACGGACGCAAAGGTCGACAATCCGCCAATGCTGTTTGTGTTCGAGGTTGGGGGGGCGGCAGCGTTGCCTCAGCCCCAAGTGGTCGCGCCAAAGCCGCTTGCTCCCAAGCCCGCAGAGTTACACAACTAGGAAGGAAGCTATCAGCTCTCAGCTCTCAGCTCTCAGCTCTCAGCTATCAGCTCTCAGCGATGAGCAGTGGGAGTGAGGCTGACGGCTGAGAGCTGACCGCTATTGCGCCGGTTCGATCCTGAGCAGCGCGCCCACTTCCTGGTCTGTCAGCGCGTAGATGTTCCCATCCGGGCCTTGCCGCACGTCGCGGAAGCGTTGATGCAGATCGCCCAGAAGTATTTCACGGCGGATGTCTTCGAACTTGGCGTTCAATACCACGCGCTCGAGGTGCCCAAAACCGCGGATTTCGCCATACCGTGCGCTGCCTACGAACAGATTGTTCTTCCAGGCGGGAAACTTGTCTCCGGTATAAAACATGATGCCGGAGGGTCCAATCGAAGGCACCCAAACGATTTGCGGAATTTCCATCCCTTCCTTGTAGGTAGGGATGCGCGTACCATCATATTGGCGGCCGAAGCTGATGACCGGCCAGCCGTAGTTGGCGCCGGGCTTAATCAGGTTCACTTCATCGCCGCCATTCGGTCCGTGTTCGGCGTTGAAGATCGTGCCCGAGGAATGAACGATCAGGCCCAGATGGTCGCGGTGGCCGAGCGTATAGATCTCCGGGCGATAGCCTGGTTTGCCAACGAATGGATTGTCGCGTGGAATGGACCCATCATCGTTGAGTCGCACCACCTTGCCGTAGGCGCTCGCGGGGTCTTGTGCTTGTTCGACCGCGCCGGCGGCGGGCGTGGTCATTAGAATTG
Source organism: Bryobacteraceae bacterium (assembly GCA_041484155.1). GTDB lineage: Bacteria > Acidobacteriota > Terriglobia > Bryobacterales > Bryobacteraceae > Palsa-187. The sequence goes on along the minus strand of JBGPHB010000862.1, from coordinate 370 downwards.
TGCCGTCGAGCGAAAAGGCTAGACGTGAACCGCCGATGTTGGTCCCCGGCTCCGTGCTGTAGAGTTCCTGGACTTGCGTGAGCGAGTTGCCTTGCAGTTTGCAGCGTGCGAGCACGGTTGCCGATAGATTGCCTTCGCCGGGCTTGCTGAAGGCGAAATAGATCCACTGATTTTGAGCGTAGTTAGGATGAAGGACAAAATCATACAGGCCGGCGTTAGCGCGGGCGTTGACCTTAGGGACTCCGCCGATGGGTTGCGAGTCGAGCACGCCATCGCGAACAATGCGAAGCTTGCCGCCGCGCTCGCTCACCAACATATTGCCGCCGGGGAGAAAGGCCATGCCGAAGGGGCGGTCGAGAGCCTTCGTGAT
>JBGPHB010000861.1:0-2899 GCA_041484155.1 Bryobacteraceae bacterium | reverse complement strand
CCAGCTCGCCGGAGGACTCCTGCGCCGCCAGCCCGCATGCCAGCAGCAAGACGCTACAATAACCGGAAATTGACCTCAACTTGCGCTCTCACGATCACAGGCTTGCCATTCTTGAGACCGGGCTTGAAGCGCCACTGTTTCACGGCTTCAATCGCCTTCTCATCGAGGCCGAGTCCGACTCCTTTCGCCACGTGCAAATTGCGCGTGCGGCCGGTTTGATCGACCTCGATGGATAGTACCACGACGCCCGAATACTTGGCCTTTCGCGCCTCTTCAGAGTATTCCGGATCGATCTGGAATATCAGAGCGGGTGCGCTGACTCCGCCGCCTGGGCTGTAAATCTCGCCACCCCTGCCGCCGTCTCGACCGGGTCCAAAGCCAGGCCCGTCGCCCGGCCCGACCCCTCCATTCTCGCCCGAGCCGATCCCGCCTCCGGAACCGTTTCCATTCGAAGGTGGACCGAGCTTGGCCAACGGATCGCCCCAGACCGCCATATTGTTGTTCGGTGTCCGCACGTCGGGAGGACCGATCAACGCCGGGTCCATCAGCAGCTTCGGATTCGCATTGTTGACGACGGCGGCCGGCGGCACGAACTGCCGCGGCGCAAACTTCGGCGCGCGTCCTTTATTGGCGGGCGCAGGCGACCGGTCTCCCCCTCCGCCGCCACCCTGCATCGTCTTCGGTTTCGGCGCCGCCTCGGGAAAGTAATCCGCGATGACGGGCATAAACAGACGCCCGGCTTGCTTCACCTTCACCTGGACGGCCGGATTCGAAAGCACGGTGAACATCAGCAGGACCGCGCCTCCATGCATGGCCAAAGACATCAGCCCGGCGGCGGCGCTCGAGCTTGAATCGAATCGTGAATAGTCGGTCATAGTGGCTCTACCCATTTGCCGGAGGGCAATTAGCGTGCCACAGTCTAACAGCTTTGTATTGGCGAAATCCCCGAAAACCAAGTGTAGGATACAAGACCACGCTGTGCGGGAACAGTCACACTACCAATTAGTAATCGACCCGTCCAAACGAAAATATGTCTGAGCGCGATTAGTAACCGGTTCGGTAATCTCCGCGATCGGCTTGAGCTGTTTCATATCCAGCTCTACTCCCAAACCCGGCCGTTCGTTCGGATACAACTTACCGTTCTTGAAATCCAGACAAACCGGCAAGTGTGGATGAGTCCGCCCCTGAAAGTTGTACTCCATCAGCAGCGGCCCGGAAAACGTGCCCAACGAATTGACCAGAGCGGCCGTGGCGATAGGACCGGTGAAGTGAGGAACGATCCCCACAAAGTGCGTTTCGCAAATCGCGGCGATCTTCATCATCTCGGTAATCCCTCCCACGTTCGGAAGCGTGGCGCGCACGTGGTCGATGTCATGATTCTCCACCAGCTTATTGAAGTCCCATCGATTACCCCACTCCTCGCCCGCGGCAATCGGTACTTTGACCATTCGCCGCAATATCGGGAGGTCCTCCCGAAACGCCTCCTCGCGGACAGGGTCTTCCACAAAGTAGGGCGCCAAAGGTTGAATCATGTCGCACCCGCGCACGGCGTCGGGGAGGTCAAACCGTTGGTGGAAATCGATGACCCATTCGCCGTTCTTCCCGACTCCGTCCCGCGCCTGCACGCAGTCCTCGTAAACCTGGTGGAGCCTCTCCCGCGTGTTGTAGGTGGTGTTCGGCGTGGTGGAGGCGGCGTCCATGCGGAAGGCGCGATAGCCCGCCTCGACCGTGGCCTTCGCGCGCTCCTTGATACTCATGCCGCGGGTGACGCCGGGAATCAGTCCGGCGGTGTTGTAGCATTCGCAGTAATTGCGCACCATTCCACCCAGGAGTTGGTGTACCGGCAGGTTCTGCACTTTCCCTTTGATGTCCCACAGCGCCAGGTCCAGCGCGCCCAGGGCATGCACCTTCTCCCGGCCGGGCGCGTAGAAGAAGGCGCGAGACATATCCTGCCAGAGACGCTCGATGAAGTGCGGATCTTTTCCGATGAGCCGCCCGGCGCATTGCTCCAGCATCTGCTTGGAGCCGCCTTCACCAATCCCGGTGATACCGGCGTCGGTCTCGATGGTAACCACCGAGTCGCTCTGGTTAAAGAGCGGATTCGGATTGGGCGGCGTGTAGACCCGCACTCGCGTGATCTTCATCTTCGGAACGGCTGCCCGCACAAGTGGCAGTCCGGTGACGCCGAGGGCGGATGTAGCCGCCAAGGCTTTGACGAAAGTTCTTCGGTTCATGTTGGCTCCTTGGGAACACTTCATATTAGATCACCAGGAACGGTGCTGGGCAGGCGGGTCGCCTGCCTCTTTGGACAATCACGCTGCTTGAATGACAGCAGTTGACAGATTCTGCCAAGAGCATCGATTTATGAGTATGACCTCCATGAACATCTCCCTGCCGGAGGAGTTGCAAGATTACGTCGAAGAGCAGACCCGGAGTGGCTACAGCACCCCCAGCGAGTTTGTTCGCGAGCTGATCCGTGAAGACCAGAAACGCGGCGCCAAAGAACGGCTCGACGCACTTTTACGCGAAGGCCTCAATTCCGGTAATCCCATTCCGGCCAATGCCGAGTTCTGGACGGAATTGAAGGGAGAGGCGATGGCCAAGCTCAAAGCCCGCAAGAAATCGGGCAAATGATCGACCCGGTCACGCAGTGTCCGCGCGCCCGGCTCGATCTATTACTGACTCTCGCACAATTGAGTGACAAGCAATGTGGGGCAGGCTTCAGCCTGCGGCGGCGCTTTAGCCCGCCTGCCGCACGGTTCATACGAGCCTCTCCAGCGGGACTGAAGTCCCGCGCAGGCTGAAGCCTGCCCCACACTTTCGCTAAGACTGACGCTTGGGGTTACTTGGAACGCCGGGCTACACGAATAGCGTCGAAATATCCACCGACGACCGGTTG
>JBGPHB010000860.1:0-2900 GCA_041484155.1 Bryobacteraceae bacterium | reverse complement strand
TCCGGTCCGAGATGCCGCGCCACGTTCCCCAAGGCAACGCCAAACGCGTGCGTGGTCTTCCGGTCCAACGGATATTCCCCAGCGGTTCCACGAATCCCGTCGGTGCCGAACAGTCTTTTAGCCATCGATTGTTATTTTGTCTTCTCCACGAATACCTTCACCGCAATGCTCACCGGCTTCTCAAAGCGAACGTGCGGGTCGCCCAGGAATGCGTTCACGTGGAATTCCGACTGCGCCACCACCGAACCCAGGTCGATTGGATCGGTAACGGCGTACTCGATCCTGGTCACGTGACTCTCCGGACCGACCAGCGTGAGTTCCTTGGGCTCCACTTCATAGCGGTCCAGGTGGTATCCGGCGGGCGGCGAGCCGGAGAAACGAACTTCCACCGGAACCTGCTCGCGGGTGCGCTTCTCGAACTGGAGCCGGATCTGCGCGGGAATGGCGCGGACCAGGTGCATTTCAAAGGGCAGGCTGATGTTGTGATCGTCGATCTGAAAGGTATGCTCACCGGGTCCGTGAATGTTGGAGAAATTCAGCACCACGGCCGATTTCGCCGCGCTGAAATTGGCGACCTTGTCGGAAGGGCCGCGCAAGTCGATCGAAACCGATCCCACCAGGTCGGAGCCAATCTCGAGGCCGTCCGGCATGCCCCGGTACTCCACCGGCACGGAGACGAACGCGCCGATCTCCGGGTCGCGCGCGTAGGTGATCCACAGCAGTACGGATACCAGCAGCGAAAAAATCTTCCAACCCGCGTTTCTGGTGAAAAGCTCGATCACGGGCGGCTGACCTTCTGGATCTGGGCGGACTCGTGTGGAACGCGCATCTCTTCTTTGTCATCGGCGGAGAGCCGCCAGGAGCGGCGGCTGCCGCCAAAATGCCTCGTGATGCGCTGGCCGACCTGTTCGGGTGTCAGGTCAAGCTCGATCTCTCCGAACGCGGCGATGGAGATGCGGCCGTTCTCCTCCGACACGATGATGGCCAGGCAATCGGTCTCTTCGGTGACGCCGATGGCCGCGCGGTGGCGCGTCCCGAGCTTGCTCGACAGCGCCGGATTCATGCTCAGTGGCAGAAAACAGGCGGCCCCGCTGATGCGATCTTTCTGCACAATCACCGCGCCGTCGTGCAGCGCGCCATCCTTGCGGAAGATGGAAAGCAGCAGGTCGCGCGAGATGTGCGCGTCGAGCCGCACGCCGCTCTCAATGAACGTGCGCAGGCCGATGTCGCGTTCCATCACGATCAGCGCGCCGGTCTTTTCGTTCGAGAGCCGGTTCAAAGCCAGCAGGATCTCTTCCGTGGATTCCCGCCGGCGGAAGGCCCGTCCGAATAGCCGTTTGCGTCCGATGCGGGCGAGCGTGCGCCGGGTCTCGGATTGAAACAGCACGATGACCGCGATGGCCATGTACGGCATGGCGTACGAAAGGATCGCGTGCAGCAAGTCCAGCCGCAGCCATAGAGCCAGGTTGTAGATGACGATGAGCGTCAGGATTCCGGAAAGGATATGCGCCGCGCGGGTTCCGCGGACGATCAGAATCAGCTCATAAATGAGAAACGCGACGACAAGGATGTCCACCACGCCCATCAAAGTGAGCTTTGGCGATGACGGAATGACCTGCAACAGAAACTGCGACATGACCGGGATCGCGACTAGACATCCAAGCTCTATCTTATCGCACTACCGGAGCGCCGCCCGCGTTTTCTTAGGGAGTTTGGTCAACACCAGGTCATAAGCCTGGCGAATCAGCTTCTTGGTCTCGGCGCGGGAAAGGGCGTCCGCAGTTTCGAGAGCAACCCAGTGCGCCCTGGCGAGGTAGGGCGCCGGGATGACCCCCTCCCGCTCGATCAAGCTTGCGAAGTCCTCCGGACTGCACTTGAACGATAGCCAGTGATTCCCCGGCTCGAGCGCCAGGACGGCGTACATCTTGCCGCCAATCTTGAAAACGAGGTCATGGCCCCATTGGACCGTTTCGGTGGTGTGTGGAAGGGCGAGGCAGTAGCGCCGAAGCCAGTCGATATCCATGCTCGAGACAATGGTAAGGCATTCCGGGTCACAAGTAGTCGGCCGCTGCGTTTTCAATAATATTGGACACCCTGTTACGTTGGCGCCGGTCCCGCCGTCCTATGATGAGCGTGAGTGGAGCCGGCTGGAAAGATTACAAAAACTTAATTTGCAACCGGGACCGTATTTTGGTAGGATCGGAGAGGTCACTGGATCGGAATCCCTTCCCTTTGCACGCGCCACAACTTAAATCAATGGAGCACCACAACAATTGAGTTTTACTGTATTTCTCGGAAACCTCCCTGTCTGGGTTACCGCTGACGACATCAAAGGCTGGCTATCAGCCGAGGACCTCGTCGCCGACTCGATCAAAGTCATCCGCAATCACGAAACCCAGGAATCTAAAGGCTTCGCATTTGTCGAGGCCCCCACATCGGACGAAATGCAGGCAATCATTCGCCGGTTCGATCGGGCGCCTTTGGAAGATCGCCTCTTGCGAGCCAATCCCGCTCAACCCACCAAGCCGAAGTCAGCCGCCGCTGGCGCTTCCGCCGGGCCTGCCCCGGATCGGGGACCGCGCCGCGACACAAGAATCAAGCGTAGCAAGCCCGTCAAGGATCATCCCCCGAAGAGCGCCTTCGCCGCCGAGCTCGCCAAAGCATTGTAACCACCTGTTCACAACACCTGTGAACCTGAATCACACTCGAACGAAGTAGAAGTGCTTTATTTTTCAGTCGTTTGCCGATGGGCGTTCGATTGCCTATGCAAGCGGCATGAAACTGTGGTTTGCGGGCGCACTGCTGGCCTGCTCAATAGCCTCCGCTCAAATTACTCCAGTCGTCAACGTCAACTCCCGATACATAGTCGAAAGTATTCAAGTCGCCGGCAGCGATGAATT
>JBGPHB010000859.1:0-2911 GCA_041484155.1 Bryobacteraceae bacterium | reverse complement strand
TTCCTGTTTGCAGATCGACGGCGACGAGGCTCTCGCCAAACAAGCCGGCACCCGGACGATGGCCTCCGTAGTAGTCGCCCGTCGGCAGCTCCACCGGGATGTACGCCATTCCGAGTTGTTCATCCACGCTGATCTGTCCCCACACGCCGGCATTTCCGGTGTAAGACGCGGAGTCCTTTTCCCACGTGTCATACCCAAACTCGTTCGACCGCGGGATGGTGTGGAAGATCCACAGGCGCTTGCCGGTCCGTACATCGAATCCGCGGACGTAGCCCTTGATGTTGGTCCTGCTCTTGGGTACTCCGCCGGAGCGGTGCGCCGCGCCGACGATCACTGTGTCGCCAGCGACGACCGGCGCCGCGTGGAGCCCGACTTCCCCGGTGATCAAATCGATTTCCTGATCGTCGTCGAGTTTCAGATCGACGATGCCGCTCTTGCCGAAGGTGGGTGCAGGAGCGCCCGTCTTGGCGTCCAGCGCGATGAGGCGGTATCCCGGCGTGACGTAAAGGATCCGATCTTCCCGGCCGTCGGTCCAGTACGCCAATCCGCGGCCCGACAACTGCCGCGGTGCAGCGGCGCCACGGGCGCCTTCCCGTTCACTGTGCATCCATATCAACTCGCCCGTCGCTGCATCCAGCGCGACCACCGCCCGCCGCGTCCCGCCTGTCGCGTACACGACACCGTTGGCCATCAGCGGCGTCCCCTCCAGGTTGAACTCCGGCCGCGGGCCCAAGCTGCGGGTCTGGAACCGCCAGGCTACCTGGAGCTTGCTGAAGTTGTCCGCTTTGATCTGGTCCACTGGCGAGTAGTGCGTGTTCCCCAGATCCGCCCCGTAGCTCCGCCACTCTCCGTTCTTCGCTCCAGACTGCGCGTTGACCACTCCAATCAGTACCCACGCGACAAAGACACTTCGCATCACGACCTCCAATCTTCTATCTGCGATCCACGGTAATGCTCACATCGGCTGACACCGACAACGCCCCGTCGCTCGCCATTGCTCGCAGCACATATGTCCCAGGCTCCGCGAAGTGTGCTGCCGTAGTGGCCTTCCCGTCCTGGACCATGATCGGACCGGCGGAATCAAAGGTAACCTTTGCAGGCCCCCGATATTGAAACCAACTGACGGTCAGTCCCCGGGGCCGCTGGCTCACTGCTCGGTCCGTTTGCGCTCCCGGGCGCGGCGTCGGCGCCGGACGCGGTTTCGGGAGTCCATCGTCGGTGACCAGTGCGGTCAGGGCAACTGGACCCGTCAAACTGGCCGCCTGAACCGGTGCGATCGTTACGGACGGAGGCTTGTTGGGATCGTCTTCGCCAGGACTGAGTCCTCCGCGAGTCATGATCAGGCGTTCTAAAATCTCCTCTTCCGGCATCAGCGATGCGTACGCCTTTTCGGTGCGCCCATTCGCCGTGATCGTCCAGACGAGTTCCTTCTGCCCCCAATCCTTGGGCACTGTCACCCGAAAGATCCACGCCTGCCGTCTCGGCAGGAAGTACGTCGGCTGTCCGCGATCGGGTTCCCCGGGTTCGATTTTGTTGTTCGGACCCGCCGGAATCGCCAGTTCTTCCTTGAAATTTCGATTGAAGTATCCGAACACAAATGTGAAGGAGCCGTCGGAGTTTCGCAGCCAACCCTCGTACGCCGGAACCACGTCCTGCCCCGACGAGAACTTCGTTTGACTGATCTGTGTCGGAGGCGGCGCCTGCGCAACGAGCCAACAGCTACCGAGCAATGCGCAGATCACCCTCATTTTCTTCTGACTTGAACTCGCTGTTGATAGTCGGCTTCGTCGAGGTAGAACAAGCTCACCCAAGAGAAAGCCATCTCGTCGATGGTCCGTTGCCCGGATCCCACCCAGTTTTTCGGATTGGGGTTGAACTTATTGTTATCCGTGTTGTCGTGCCAAGTGGTTACGTGAATCACTGTCCCGGCGGGGAGTAGCGGGGCCACGTCTTCCGCGTAGGGATACGTAATGCTCCAGCCGAACTGGTAGTCACTCACGCAACTGAGGGTTTCCGAACGGGCCGGACCCGGTCGCGCCGAGTCCGCCCGGACATCCGGGTAGATCGCTTCCATGCACTGCGCCTTGCCACGCGCGTGAAAATGAGGCTGAAACGCCGAAATCACCGCGGGACGCGGCAGACGGAAATAGCCGTCGCTGCGAGTGACTTGGCCCGCTGGAAGATCGAGATCGCTCACGTCCCCCATGTGCTGTGTGAAGGCCACGTACTTGGGCACCACGCCTTTCGGAAAGAACTTGAACCCGATGGAGACTTGCACCGGCGTTTCCTCGCCATACGGATGGAGGTGGAGGTTGAAATGGATCTTCGAACCCGCCTTAACCAAACGGCCTGAATTCTCCGGAAAGAGGTCGGCGTTCTTGCCCACGGCGTATTCATTCAAGAAGAGACCCACCGGGTCCTCCGGGTCCTCGATCAAGTTGGTGGTGACGTGGTGCACCACCTTAAATCCTGAATCTGGCTTGGTTTCCACCGCCGAGATGTACTTGTCCTCCGTGAACCCAGGGTCCAAGTCAATGTCGTAATACTCATCCCCGCCCTTGGCTTTCAGCTTGTACGGTTTCGGCATCGCGACGATCAGATCCGGTTTTCCGATATGCCACTTGTCGACATCGCTGAACACGCGGGCGGGCGGCATGTCGGCCGGATTGCCTTCGATAGAGCCATGGTCGACCCAATTCGAAATTGTGGCGATCTCGGATTCGGTCAAAGACGGATCGTCCTTGAATTTGGTGATGCCGATGTTCCGATCGATGTGCCAGGGCGGCATCTGGCGGCGCACTACCTTTTCCTTGATCGAGCGGGCCCAGGGCCGCGCGTCCGTATAGGTCAGCAGCGACATCGGAGCGATGGATCCGGGACGATGGCAGTTCTGACAAGAGCGTTGCAGGAT
>JBGPHB010000858.1:0-2913 GCA_041484155.1 Bryobacteraceae bacterium | reverse complement strand
CGTTCTATCAGGGGCGCATCGCGATCTCGCCCCCGCTGCGCAAGAACTTCGCGAACTTTGGGGTCTCCGCGCACTTCGGGGAAGAAAAGATAGGCGTGAACCGTAACCTTCAGTCGTGGGCGGTGGCCGTTGACATGCGGCTTCCGATTGATCCCCACTTCATTCTGCGAGGGGAAGGGTTTGCGGGAAGCAATCTGATTCCATTTCAAGGCGGCATTTTTCAAGGCGCGGCTTTGCTAGGAACCTTGAACACGCCAGGAAACAGAATCCAGCGCATCGGCGATGGAGGCGGGTGGTTGGAGGCGATCGTCCCAATGAATAGCGGCAAAGATACGCTCTACTTCGGCGCCGGAACCGACGATCCAAAGAACAGCAACCTCTTGCCTGGCTCGACCCGGGCCAAGAACTCATTCCTGTGGGCCAGTTATTTCCGCAAGATCACAAACGAGGTGACCGCCGCGTTTGAGTGGAGCTACTGGGACTTCAGGAATATCGCCTTCGTGAACAACAACCCCGATCGCCGAGTCAAGGCAGCCACGGGCACCGCGAATGTGTTCAACATTTCGCTGGCCTATCAGTTCTGAGGGGCGCGCGGCCTTGACATCACGAGGCCACGTTCCCGATAATGGCAGGCCATGAACGTTTTAAAGTCCGTTCCTGGCGCCAAGGGCGGCGTGGCCCTCCCCTCGCGCCGGGAGGTGTTGACGGGGCTCGCGGCTCTGGGGGCCGGCGCGCTTCTTGCCGGGTCCAAACTCTCGGGCCAGGCGCCGGCTGCCAACGCGCGCCGGTTCGACTTCCATCATCACTTCGCCTCGCCGCGTTACATGGCGCTGATCAGCAGCCTGAAGGAGTCGGGTTACCAGACCTGGGAGAAAAACTATTCCGTCGCCAAAGATCTGGAAGCGATGGACAAGGCGGAAGTCGCCACTTCTTTTATTTCCCTCACGACTCCGGGCATTTCGAACGGCAACGATGAGCAGACGCGCGCCCTCGCGCGGGACTTGAACGAGTTCGGCACCAGAATGGCCTCCGACCACAAAGGCCGATTCGCCCTGTTCGCCGTGTTGCCGCTTCCCAACATCGACGCCAGTTTGCGCGAGATCGAGTACGCCTTCGATACGCTCAAGGCCGAAGGCGTTGGCGTGATCACCAGCTACGGCAACAAGTGGCTGGGCGACCCTCTCTTCGCGCCCGTGTTGCAGGAGCTCAACCGGCGCAAGGCCATCCTCTATAGCCATCCCATCGACGCGCCCTGCTGCCGGAATCTGATACCGGATCTGGGGCCCACGGCCATCGAGTACAACACGGACACCACGCGGGCCATCGCGAGCGTGATCGTGAGCGGCATGGCGGATCGCACTCCGGACGTCACCTACATCTTTTCTCACGCCGGCGGGACCATGCCGTATCTGGTCGAGCGCTTCGGCATCGGCGGTCCCGATACCACCGCCGATATTCTGGCCGGCACGCCGGAAAAGGGCTCGAAGCTCTATCACCTGAGACGGTTCTATTACGACACCGCGCAGTCCACCAACCCGATCCAGATGCAGGCGTTGAAAGCCCTCGCGGGAGCGTCGCAGATCGTGTTCGGGACCGACTACCCGTTCAGCAACATCGTGAACCACGTCGTGGGCCTGAAGAAGTGCGGCTTTACCGCCCAGGAACTTCGAGGCATCGACCGCGAAAACGGCCTCCGGTTTCTGCCGGCGAAATTCAAAACGTAGGCGCTCGATAAGAAGACAGGAGACACTTCGGCGGCCTCTTCTGATACCATAGCTCCACCGTGTTTTCACGACGAAGGAGGGCAGGATGATAGGAAGAATTATCGTGCTGTCTGCGGCTGGCGTCTTGGCCGGGTTCACAATGCGCGCACGCGCCGAGACGCTGGTCGAGTTCAGTTCCGAGGCCCGGTTCCAACTGGATCTCCACGTCCCGGATGCCGTCATCAAAGCCCTGCTCCCGCCGGGCTGGACAGCCAACGTGGCGGCGCAAGGCCCCGCCAAGGACGCAAATTTGCGAGCGGTATTCATCGATCGAGTGACCATCAACGGGCCGGATGGAAAGCCGGTGGGAAGAGGATCGAACCGCCTGGTCTACCTGGTCGCGCCGGTAAAGGACGCCGCCGGAGCGAATGTCCAACTGGTGATTGGCGGCCTGACCGAAGACCCGGCCGACGCGCCAGGTCCGTTCGGAGTATATCTGTTGGCGGCCGCGCATACCATGCAGCGCTCCACCTCGAGCGGTACGGGCCCGCTGCTCGATTCGCAGGACTGGGTATTTTCGGCCGCCACCGGTGAACACCTCGAGCTGCACATCAAGTACGAGCGGGGCGTGGCGAACAAGGCCAATTCCGCCGATACCAAGTTCTACTCCGCCAAGAATCCGGGCTTCTATCAGATCTCCAGGCAGGAGCAGGTTCTGGATATCCTGCGGAACGCGACGACCACGCCTCCCGACCGGGTAAGGGAGTTTTCGTTTAAGGCGTCAGGCGGAAGCTATGCCAAGTTGTTCGACGGCTCGGAGAAGCTGCTGAGCTGGGACAATAGTCTCTGGATTAACCGTTCCGTCCTGTTGCCGTGACGGCCCGCCGCCTGCTCTCAGTTAAGCGATCGATGCTGCCACCCGCAGTGCCATCGAAACGATGGTTAACGTGGGATTCACTGCCAGCGGTCCCGGGATGATCGAACCGTCGGCGACGTATAAGCCAGGGTTGACGGTTTGGCTGGCGCTCCGGCTGTTGTAAACCTGACCGCTCGCATTCACGACGCCGTCCGAGGAGCTTTCGCCGATCGGACAGCCGCCCAGCGGGTGTGTGACCACCAGCTTGCGCGACACAAACGGCTCCAGCCCTTCCCAGAGAGGGAAAGCGCGGAACGTTCCGTTCATGGCCTTAGCCATTTCCCGTAGAATGGT
>JBGPHB010000857.1:0-2914 GCA_041484155.1 Bryobacteraceae bacterium | reverse complement strand
GCGATCCACGGCAGCCGCGACGCGGGGCCGTGACTGGTTCGGAAACGTCTTCCTCCAATGCAAATCGTGTCCTGATAGCGGTTGGGCGCCTCTTTGCTCAAGCACCGGCCGACGAGCACACGCAGCTTCGGTGGCAGACGGCAAGTCCGGCGACTGTGATGGCAAACTAATCACAGTAGGCGCCGCGCCCGGCGTTCTGGAAGAGGTTACAGCCGCAGGTCGAAGCGCAAAAGAAATTGCGGAGCGGCTCGTTCCTTAGCCACCCATCAAGCCCGTTTGGAATCTATTTTACTTAATTACGAAAGAGCCGTCCGCGGCCTTGTCGCGATGGACCTTGTGGCAGTTGCCGCAAATGCCGGTCAAAGTCTTGAACTGGGCTGTAGCTTCCTCCATGTTACCGGCCTTGGCAGCCTTCGATACGGCCATCGCGGCGCCAAACGCCTGACGGCAGAGTTGCATCGCATCGTCGACCTGATGCTGTTTCCAGTAGCCGCCCATTTTCTGGAAATTCTGCGCGACCTCTTCGGCGTCCTTCGCCAAATCCTCGGCGTTGGCTTTTGCATCAACATTCTTCTTCACTCGCCCACAGGCCGCTGCGGCGCCCTTCATGGCCGCCTGGAAGTCCGGATCCACGTCCGCCCAGAGGGTGGCGGCGATCCCCGCGATCAGGCATCCGGCCAATAGTAGTTTAATCGTCTTCATCGTATGAACAATCCTTTCGCTCAGAATCAGAGATTCAATTATTGTACACGGCTATTGACGGCTTGGCGAGGGGGGGAGGATTGATCGGATTGATCATCGATGAGCAACCGGATTACGACATCGGCGACAGGGAGGATCGGCGCGTCGCCAAGGGATCGTCTGCTCAGCTATCGCGGGAATCCGCTATTCTCTCCCGTACCATCACGTGGGCCACACAGTGCTGGTGTGGGAACCGGTGGTGGGTGGCAAGATCGGCGATAATCGGAGATCTATCGCCAGACCCAGAGGATCGCCGAGCATTGGTTGGCCAAAGGCTGCGGGCGGATGGTGATCGATGCGGGCACTATGACGCGTTGGGCGAGCGCCGCCGCGAGCACTGCCGGGCAGCGGCTCGGCCCGCCGGATCATCGTCAGTCGAGTTGACCCGAGGGCCCGGTGTGGGCCGAGTCTTCCTGACGCCGGAGGTGGGAGCGGCAGCCGCTGTCGGTCTATCAGGAGGTGAGCGATGTCCCTACAAATCTGAACGGCTCGAGTTGCATGCAACGACTCAGTTTTGGCCGACATGGCGCACGCCTACCCAGCGCTGGCTGAGCAAGCCGTCCAGAAGAACCTGCCCTACCGCGGGCACCGTCTTATTCGGACTGTCTGCAACAAAAGGTACCCTCCCTACTGCGATTTTCTGGAGTAAGTCCCGGAAGGCGAGTATCACGCGCGGCAGGAGCGAACGTGAACGTACGAAACTGGCTGGCTTTCCCGACATCATGCGGCGGGAGCGGTGTTCTCGCGTTTCGAGGACACCTTCCTTGAGGCTAAATGGCATGCGTCATATGCGTCTTATCGGCTCCAATGGCGGGAGCTTCACCGAAACCTAAATCCTGCGGCAGATCCGGGGAACTTCGTGGGCGTGCTGCGCCGTCGGAATCGACGGCGTAACGCTTCACCATCGATTGAGCGCGTCTCTTAGCTTTTCCCAGAGAGGCCGAACGGAACTGGCAGGTGCCGCTTCACTTGCGGGAATGGACCCCGATTGGCGCGGAAGCGAAAATCATGATACCCCCGAAGCACGGTGCGCCCATGTCGACTTTTGTCGAGGCCCGTGTTCGGTTTCTTTGCTTTTGCGGATCAGGGGGAGTTTAGCAAGCGCACACGAGCGAAGCGTGGCACATATCGAAAAACTCAAGCCGGGCGTTGTTTTTTTTGGCTTATGCTTTACACAATGGAGAGCGGCGCATAAGCCGATGCCGCCGCCCGCGGATGGCCCGTCAGTTCTGGAAGCATCCTTAAAGGCGCGCGACCGATGCAAGTGTAATCGAGTCCTGCCCGAGACGCGGCTTCGGGGGAGAAAAGGTTGCGGCCATCGATGAAAATGGGCCGGGCGGCGCGTCTGGCCACCTCGGTCAGGTCGAGACTCCGGAATTCGTCCCATTCCGTGATCAGCACCACGGCATCTGCGCCGGTCACTGCGTCCAGGGCAGAAGAACAGTACTGGAGTTTCAGCGTAGGATGCTGCCGCTTGCAGACCTCCATCGCGATCGGATCGTAAACGCTGACGCGCGCGCCTAATTGGAGCAATCGTTCGGCAATCTGCAAGCTGGGCGCATCCCGCAGATCATCGGTCCCCGGTTTGAACGAGAGTCCCAGCAAGGCGATAATGCGTCCTTTCAAGATGAACAGTTTCTCCTGGAGCTTCTGTATCAGGATCTGCCGTTGCGCGCGGTTAACAGCCAGGGTCGCCTCAAGCAAACGCGCCTGATACCCATACTCGGAGGCAGTGTGCAACAGCGACAGGACATCCTTGCCGAAGCAGCTGCCGCCCCATCCGATTCCAGCCTTGAGGAATTTCGGACCGATGCGCGAATCGAGCCCAATGCCCGTCAACACCTGCGTGCCGTCCGCCCCAACACGCTCGCAAATATTAGCGATTTCGTTAGCGAAGCTGATCTTCATGGCCAGGAAAGCGTTTGCCGCATACTTGATGGTCTCAGCGCTGGTCAGGCTGGTTTCGACCAACGGGACGCGAGACAGACCAGGCGGTCTAGGCAAGAAGGGCGGAGGATCGAAGCGCTGCTCGATCAGCGGGCGATACAATTCGCGCAGGATCGAGAGGGTCTCGTCTTCCTCTGCGCCCAGGACGATCCGCTCCGGGTAGAGCGAATCCGCGATAGCGCATCCCTCCCGCAAGAATTCCGGGTTGCTGGCCACTCTAAAACGG
>JBGPHB010000856.1:0-2926 GCA_041484155.1 Bryobacteraceae bacterium | reverse complement strand
GTGAATTGGATGGAGCGCTATCGGGAAGTGGTGCGGTACTGACCCCCTCCTGGCCGTTTCTTCAGCGGCGCCCCCATCTTCAGAGTCTATGAACGTTTTTGAACTGACACGCGCGTTGGTGGACATCGACTCGGTGACGCCGAATGAGGAAGCCGTCGGCGTATATCTGGGCGGCTATCTGGACCAGCTCGCGGCGCGCACCGGCGGCGAGGTCGAACGCTGGATGGTCGAGCCCCACCGGTTCAACGTCTTCGCTCACTGGGACCAGCCCGTGGTCACGCTGTCTACCCACATGGACACGGTGCCTCCGTTTTTCGCTTCCCGCGAGGACGAAGAGTTCATTTGGGGCCGTGGCGCCTGCGACACCAAGGGCATTATCGCTTCCATGATTCTCGCCACTGAGGCCTTACTCGCCGAAGGCGTCCGCAAGTTCGGCCTGTTGTTCGTGGTTGGTGAGGAACGCAACAGCGCCGGCGCGTTGGCCGCGTCCCGCGAGCGGCGTGGCAGCCGCTTTCTGATCAACGGGGAACCCACCGAGAACAAGCTGGCGCTCGGATCCAAGGGAGCGCTCCGCTTCGAGATCGTGGCGACCGGCCGCATGGCGCATTCGGCGTATCCGCATCTGGGCGAGTCGGCTATCGAGAAGTTGCTGGACGCACTGGAGCGGGTGCGGCGCATCCCGCTGCCCAGCGATCCCCTCCTCGGGCCGAGTACCCTCAACATCGGCACCATCAGCGGCGGACGCGCACCCAACGTAATTGCGGACCATTCGCAAGCCGAAGTTTTCTTGAGGCTCGTGGACGACGGCGTGGCTTCGCGGGCGGCGATCGCTGAGGCCGTCGGCGGATTTGCTGAAGTGCGCGAGCTCCTGTGCATTCCCGCGTTGCGCCTGGGCGCGCTCGACGGGTTCGAGACGACCATCGTCTCCTACACCACCGACATCCCGGTATTCAACGGCGCCTGGGGGCAGCCCTTCTTAGTCGGACCGGGCAGCATTCACCTAGCGCACACGGACCAAGAGCGGGTACCGAAGACCGAACTGACGGAAGCAGTACACATCTATCAAAACTTAGTGAGGCGACTGTTAAAGCCATGAGCGAGCGAATTCCTGTCGGCATCCTGGGCGCCACCGGAATGGTGGGCCAGGAATTTGTGACTTTCCTGAGCGATCATCCGTGGTTCGATCTCACCTGGCTGGGAGCCAGCGACCGTTCCGCGGGCAAGCGCTACAACGAAGCCACGTCGTGGAGGCTGGGCGGTGTGATGCCGCCCTACGTGCGCGATCTGATGGTTTCCGAGTCGAAGCCCGACGGCGGCCCGCGTCTGGTCTTCTCGGCGATGGACGCGTCGGTGGCGACCGAGATCGAGCGCGCCTTCGCGGGCGCGGGGCACATAGTGGTCTCGAATTCCCGTAACCATCGGATGGATGAGGACGTGCCGCTGCTGGTGCCCGAGATCAATCCCGAGCACCTTCGGCTGATTCCGGAGCAGCAGCGCGCGCGCGGTTGGAAGGGTCAGATCGTCACCAATCCGAACTGCGTGGCCATACCCTTGGCGATGGCATTGGCTCCCTTGAAGGCGTTCGGCAT
Organism: Bryobacteraceae bacterium; assembly: GCA_041484155.1. Classification (GTDB taxonomy): domain Bacteria; phylum Acidobacteriota; class Terriglobia; order Bryobacterales; family Bryobacteraceae; genus Palsa-187. The sequence continues at coordinate 1,337 of JBGPHB010000856.1, read as the reverse complement.
CCGGCGGGTTCTGGTGACCACGATGCAGGCGATCTCCGGCGCCGGCTATCCGGGCGTGGCGTCCATGGACATCAACGCAAACGTAATTCCGTTCATCGGAGGCGAAGAAGAAAAGGTGGAAAAGGAAACTCAGAAGATCCTCGGAGATTTCAAAGGCGCTCGCATCGAGCCGCTGGCTGCCCGAGTAAGTGCCCAGTGCAATCGCGTGCCGGTAGTGGACGGCCACACCATGGCGGTGTCCGTGGAACTGGAAAAGAAACCATCGGAAGCCGAAATCATCGGCGCCATACGCGGCTGGCGCGGCCTACCGCAACAAAAAGGACTCCCGAGCGCGCCCCCATGCCCCGTGATCTACATGGAAGAGAACGACCGCCCCCAGCCGCGCCGCGACGTCGAACGCGAGAACGGCATGGCCGTGTTCGTCGGCCGGATGCGAAAGTGTTCGGTACTCGACTACAAATTCATCGCCCTGGGCCACAACACCGTCCGTGGCGCGGCCGGTGCGGCCGTGCTCAACGCAGAGCTGATGAAAGCCGAAGGCTGGCTAGATCGATGAAAGTGCTTTCATCCGCGTTCATCCGTGTTCATCAGCGGCCAAATTTCTTATGCTAGTCATGAAATTTGGCGGCACCTCCGTCGAATCGGCCGAGGCGATCGAGCGCGTTGCCGGCATCGTCCGGAAGCGCTTACCGCAGCACCCGGTGGTCGTCGTCTCGGCGATGGGCAAGACCACCAACAAGCTTCTCGTGATCGCCTCGGAAGCGGTGGCCGGGGAACGCGACCGCGCTCTGGCCATGCTCTGCGAGCTCCGCGAATTCCATCAACGTGAATCAGCGGGGCTCGTGGATGTCGATGCGGATTTCGAGGAACTGACTGAGCTCGTGAAGGGGCTTGCCGTCGTGGGCGAGCTCACGCCGCGTGCCACGGACGCGATCTCATCCTATGGGGAGCGGATCTCGAGCCTCATCGTCACCGCCCTGTTCCGGCGCTGCCGGATGGACGCAGTGCACCTGGACGCGCGAAAGGTCATCGTCACCGACGAACGGCACACCCAGGCGGCTCCGCTGTTCCGCGAGACGTTCGCCCGCTTGGCGGCAACCGTGCCGGCGCTGGCGCGCGAACGCGTGGTCGTGATGGGCGGATTCATCGGAGCCTCCGAAGGTGGAGTGACCACGACCCTGGGCCGCGGTGGATCGGACTATACGGCGTCCATCGTCGGCGCCGCCATCGGCGCGGAAGAGATCCAGATCTGGACCGACGTCGACGGCATGCTGACCGCCGACCCCCGCGTCATCGCGGCGCCGCGGCTCGTGCCGCAGTTGTCGTTCGCGGAAGCC
>JBGPHB010000855.1:0-2936 GCA_041484155.1 Bryobacteraceae bacterium | reverse complement strand
TCTCCCCGCGCGTGGGAATCGTTTGGGACCCGAAGGGAGACGGGAAGATGTCCATTCGGGCAGGGTACGGGTTCTTCTACGACTTCCCGAATTTCTCCTTCGACCAATTTGGGTTCTCACCACCCTGGGGAGCGTCGCTCACCGTGCCCAATCCGGTGTTGAGCAATCCCTGGTCGACGACGCCGGGAGGGAGTCCGTTGCCGTTGGCGCAGCCCGCCAACTTTCCATTTCAAAAAGGGAATCTGCAACTGCTATATGGCTATCCCCTGGACATGAAGCCAACCTACATCGAGCAGTACAACCTCAGCATCCAAAAGCAGATTGGGAATTGGCTGTTTTCGGGGAGCTATGTGGGGAATGCCACGCGTCACCTGTGGCTCAACAACCCCGTGAATCAGGCGCAGTTTCTGGGCACGGGGGCGTGCACCCTTAATGGAGTTAGCTTTGCCACTTGTTCCACCACGGGCAACACCACCAACCGCCGCCGGCTGAATTTCGTGAACCCGACGTACGGACCCTACTACGGGGAAACGGAAATATTGGATGTAGGCGGGACGGCAAACTACAACGGCCTGGTGCTCTCCGCCCAGCATCGCTTCGGTCACAACTTCACCTCCAGCACCAACTTCACCTGGGCGCACTGCGTGTCTGACAACTACACTCCGGCACTGGGTCTGTCCACGTTCGCCGAGACGCAATACAACAATCGTAAGGCGGATCGCGGTCCCTGTCCGGGCGCGGACATACGGAGGGCGTTCAACCAAACCTTGGTCGTGGCTTCACCGAAATACTCCAATCGCGCTGTTCAGATGTTTGCAGGCGACTGGAAGGTTGCCGTCTCGGCCGTCATCTTTTCCGGGCCGCCGTTGAACGTCACCACGGGACTCGATCAGGCGTTGAGTGGGAATGCCGCCGTGCAGCGCGTCAATCAGATCCTTCCGGATGTGAACTTCGCGAACCAAACTTCAACCGGATGGCTCAATCCCAAGGCCTTCGCGCAACCCACGCTCGGCACGTACGGGAACCTGGGAGCGGGCGCCGTGCGGGGCCCGGGATCATTCGTCCTGAATGCCGCCCTTTCGAGGGTCTTTAGAATCAAAGAGCGCCAGACCATTGAGGTTCGCGGAGAGGCCTTCAATCTTCCGAACTGGGTGAACTACTACAATCCGGTGCTGACGCTTTCGGCGGCTAATTTCGGCCAGGTGGTGCCGGCAAATACATCCGGTCTGGGGGCGATCATCCAGTCGACCCAGGACCCACGCATCATGCAGTTCGCACTGAAGTACGTTTTCTAGTTCAGCCCGCTCCCTTACGGTCGCGGTTGGGTGTCGGCGCTGTGGGTAATGGCCACTTACCGAACCGCGACCGTGAGGGAGCGGGTTGAGATCCCCGGGGACGCGAAAGGATGGCAATTACGATGAGGATCTTCCAGGCCTTGGCTATGGCTGCGTTGGCGGCGGGCCAGGCTCCGCAATCGGGAGTCGTCTCGGCGGGGCCCGGCAACGCTTACCAGCGCGCGGGACAGCTTCCGGCGCGCATCATGGACTTCAAAGCCGAACCGGCCTCGATCCAGCCTGGGCAGTCCGTGACCTTAGCCTGGTCCACCGAGAATCCTACCGGGGTCACCATTGAGCCAGGCTTTGGCCGGGTCACGCCGCGTGGCGTCCGGCAGTTGTCTCCGGCGGCGACCACCACTTACACATTGACCGTACGCGGGCCAAACAATCAGACGTTGACCCGTACCTTGACGGTGAATGTCGCGGGCACTGCTCCGGCCGCGGACAACGCCGCGGCAACGGAACCGGCAAAAAAAGAGGTACCCCGAACCGCCGACGGCAAACCGGATCTTTCCGGAGTTTATGATTTCAACCTGGGAGCCAGAGGCGCAGCGGGAGGGCGCGGCGGGAATGCCCCGGGCTCGGCCGACGGGCCGGCCCTAAAACCCGGCGCCGAGCAATTCAAAGTGGTGCGCGGGCCTAACGACGCCGGGCTCACTGCCGATTGTATGCCGCTTGCCGGACCTCAAGGTTTCAGCGTGCCGTATCAATTTCAGATTGTTCAAAGCGCTCACCACGTGGCGATTCTCCACGGATATCCGGGCACTTTCCGAATCGTCCCTACCGACGGCGGGCCGCATCCGGCGGATCCGGATCCTACTTGGATGGGGGACTCGATCGGCCATTGGGAAGGCGATACGCTGGTGGTGGACACCGTCGGCTTCAACGACAAGACCGAGATCAGCGGCTACCGGCATACTCAAGCTCTGCATATCGTCGAGCGTTTCCGCCGCGCCGACTATAATACGCTCCAGTACGATACGACGCTCGAGGATCCGAATGTCTTTGTGAAGCCCTGGATAGTGAGCAGGGCCTTCGCGCTCCGCCCGGATCTCTCCAAGGTGGACGAATTCGTGTGCGAGCACAATCCTGACTACAGTAAACTGTTCGAGAAGAAGTAAATTGGAGGTTCCAGCAATATGAACTTGCGGTTAACGGCAGTGACGATTGCTCTCGGTATGATGCTGACCGCATTACCCTCGTTCGCGCACCATTCCACGTCCATGTACAACATGGCGAATCCCGTGACCGTGACGGGAGTGGTGAAGCGATTCGAGTGGACCAATCCTCATGCTTTTATTTATCTGGAAGTCACCGACGATAAGGGCAACAAGGTGGAGTGGGCGGTCGAAATGATGAGCCTCAACCATCTGAAGTCGTATGGCTGGTCGCACAGTACCGTCAAGCCTGGAGACGTGATCAGTTGCACGGGAGGAGCGGCGAAGAGCGGCGACCCGGCCATGATCAGTTCGCTGATGAAGCTCGGCGACGGCCGGGTGATTAAATCCTAGGTGCTGAGTCAGAAGTTCGCCGAACAAATCGCGTAAGACGGGTTCACGCAAAGACGCAAAGGCCGCAAAGAAAACCAAGCCCATTCTT
>JBGPHB010000854.1:0-2937 GCA_041484155.1 Bryobacteraceae bacterium | reverse complement strand
GTACCCCTCCCAATGGGCATAGGAAATGGTGATCAGTGCACGTAGTAGAACTCGACGAAGGTTGCCATCGGCCCGGATGATTGCCGTCTTCAAGTCTGAAATCTCGCGGAGGCGCCAAGATCGGTCCTCGGTAACCTGCGCGGAAAAATCCGCATCAGAATAAGGCTTGCTCATGGACGGAACCAAGCTTCGCCAAGCGGCACTGTCCGCTGAATTCGGGTCGTACCGCGAAGCCCAGGTGAGATGCAGTTCTTCGCATCCGCTTCCATCCAAAACGTCTGAATCTTTTCCTTAACAAAGTCCCGCGGCTTAGGGAGAGATAGAATTGCGTCCAGGTTCTTAGCTACACCGACCGCGATCCCTTCAAGCCCCACCAATCCTACCTTCCCGGTGTGATGGCCGTCCTCAAATCGGCGCAGTGTATCCTTACCGGTGACGTCGTTTAGTAGCGCGAAAGTATGGTTGATCCGTTCTTCCGCCGCCACGCCATCGCCCGCTCCGGCCAGTCTGACTATGCCCTCGTCTATGTACTCCTCGACGTCAAGAATGCCGTCGTATGGCACGTACATATGCACAAGGAACCGAACAGCAAATTCCATATGTCGCTGCCGCTCGATCTGGTCATCTGTCACCGCAATGACTGTTTGAAATGCCGGTTGGTCCGCTGCCCTTTTCACCGCGCGGTAGTACGCGCCGTTGACCATCAACATGATGCAGTTGCGCAATTCCTGTGGATTGGCCTGTGTGCCACCTGCATTGAGTCTCTGGAACAGATCGAACTTGGTTTGGTTATCGCTGGGTCGTTTCAGTATTTCCAGACCAAGTCTAGCCCTCCGGATTGAAAGTTGATGGCTCTTGTCGATTTCATTTTGCAATAGAGCTGGAACATCCGGAACAAGCTCAGATCGCTCCCAGACCGCATTGTGGAGTGAAGGGAGGTATTTCGTGGCTTCCAGAATCGAAGGCGGCTCCAACCCACCCTCGGGGCCTCGAAGTTTCCCCATGAATTCCAAGATGGTGGAAACACGCTGGAGACCATCTATGAGTTCCCAACTGCCATTTTCCTTTTCAAATACAAAGATGGGAGGCAGTGGGATCCCGAGCAGCAACGATTCAATCAGTTTAGACTTTTGGCCGATTTTCCAACGAAAAAGCCTCTGGAAATCCGGGTCGATTATGATCTCGCGATTATCGTACATGCTGACGATTTCCCCGATCGACATCTGGTAAGCATCAGTTTTAACGAGCCGTTGGGCGCTTGTGATCTCTTCCGTCAGCATGGGATGCAAACTCCTGAGCGGTCTATCCCGCAGTATATTACTGCTCCCAATTATCACAGGATGCTGGGGCCCCCGCCGCTGGAGCGGAAGATGCCGGGTGAGTCGTCTCCACACATTGCTTGGTTTGTCGCCATCGATAAGTGACCCCAAACGGCGTTCTGGGAGGCTTCTGCCCAAATGACGCGCCACTCGGACGAGCCCCACGAGGGGCGCTCTGTACGAATTGCCGACCATCCGGACCACTGCCGTTCCGGCCCGCTAGAATCGCCGCATCCGTCGGTCGAACCAGGATGTGGATTCGTCGAAGCCTTCGAGCATGTAGATCTTGCCGTGCTGGCGGACAAACGAGACGGCGAGTCGGTTGCCGTCCGGATGAAGGCTGATGCGCCCGGCCAGGATGGAGTCCGGCGGCGGATCCAGCGTGGCGAGTTGCTTCTCGACGCCGGATTTGACATCGATCGAGACCAGCCGCTGAACGGGGTCTTGCGGCGTCGGGTACCCGTCAAGATTGAGCGGAACGAGCGCGAGCGTTGCCTGATCAAGAACGCCGGATCGTGGGGGCTTTGGTCGCGCGCGGAACCAGAGAAACGGCGGAATCACTCCGGCGCGACCACAGGCCCGCGATGATTCTGTCGCATTATTGAGCATGTTCGACGATGTTCGCGATAAGACGTCCGCGGCCAAGGAGTGGGATAGACTCATTAACTTACCAGCCGAAGGACCACGCTCGCCAGAATCAGGCCCACAGCCGCGAACGGGAGATACCACCGGGGCGGCCATTTCACCTCGCTATAAATCTCCTTGCCATCCACCGATACGGTGAATCGGAGTCCCCGCGGACTTTTTGAAAAACGAGTGTTGGCGTCCACCTTCATAGACCGGTTCCCGTCGGGAATGGTCGCCTGAAAGCTGCGCGGTTCCCAAGTGGCGCCTGGCTCCCTAGCGATTTCCTTTCCATCGACAATCAGCCGCTCCAGCCTTGGCCGATTCTCCAACTCGATGACATGTCCTTTATACTCGGTCTTCCACGTGGTTTTAAGCACTCAGAGCCTCCCGGCGTGCGGCGAAACGTCAGATCATACCAGTTTGGGTGCGGTTGCGCTGACCGCGCCGCGCTCCCTGTTGCGCTTCACCTTTCGCAAACGAGCTGCCGCCTGCGCCAGAGAGTCCGCCACGGCGCTCCCCTGGGCACATTGCTCCGCGTTCTGCCAGGACGTGCCGCGCGAAGTCAATCCAATAGTTCACGGTCGGGAAAAGACGATCGGCTGATCATGCGACAGGCGCTCGCAGCCATGCTCTGACGACATCGGCGTGTAGTTGGCGCAATATTTCCACCGTTCGACAGACCAACTCGGTCCCGAAGACATTCGCGAGTACATTGCCCACCTGTGCAGCCAGGTCGTCGATGTGCCCGTCCGGATAGCTGCTGGATGACGCGCCATCCGGAAGGTATCCTGGTGCCCCCAGGCCAGTTCGAGACGTGTCCAGACTGGGTGCCCAGCATGGACAACTGCCGGCGGTCACCGCGTATCAGCCTGAAAGAATTACTCGTTGACCGGTTCGATCAAAGAGCGAGTTGGCCTACAAAAGTACGAAACGTGTCCAGACTGGGGAGCCAGTCCCTAATTCGTGGCCTGACCCGCTTTCTCCTATCCGT
>JBGPHB010000853.1:0-2939 GCA_041484155.1 Bryobacteraceae bacterium | reverse complement strand
CATCGCGCGCGGCTTCGCCCGCACCGGCGGCGAGATCATGGCGTACCTGAATAGCGACGATATGCTGGCTCCCGGTGCGCTCGAATTCGTGGCCCGTTATTTCACTGCGCGCCCGGATATCGATGCCATCTACAGCCATCGCGTCTTCATCGCCGAGGACAACACTGTGCAGTCCTATTGGATCTTGCCGGCGCATCGCGACTGGCTGATGAAGCGCTGGGACTACATCCCGCAGGAAACCTGCTTCTGGCGCCGCCGCATTTACGAAGACGCCGGCGGCATCGATCCGGCGTTCCAGTTCGCGCTCGATTACAGTCTCTTCGTCCGCTTCATGGAGCGGGGCCGCATGCGGCGGGTCAACCGTTTCCTGGGCGCCTTTCGAAAGCATCCCGCGTCGAAGACGGCAGACTTGATGGAGGGTCAGGTCCATCCCGAAGTGGCCCGTGTGCAACGCGAGCACGGGATCTGGTTTCCTCCCCGTCAGTGGGTGTTCGAGCTCGCTCTTCACAAATGCGTCGAGAGCCGCAGCCGCCGTTTCGCCGTGAGGGGCGCGGTATTGCCGGGGGCTCTCGCGGGTGTCGGCTACGATTACGACCTGGTGTGGGGAGGATTGCTCAGTAACGCAGGCCCTGGCCTGCAAAGTTAGTCTCTCGTCCCAGAAGTTCTAATAAGAAATCCGACAGCTTGATCGCGGGAGTTTCTAGGCTTCTAAAACAGAACCCCGCCCTAACGGGCGGGGCTTGCCGTGCATCCGCAACACCCCGGCAAGCCCTGCCCGTCAGGGCGGGGTTCTGTTCGGAAAATGTAGAAACTCCAGGCCCTGCCCGTTAGGGCGGGGTAGCGTCCGTCACCAGACTTATCACCAACCATGCGGACAGGAGACTAGCGGTTCGCGTAGTTACGCTCGTAGTAATTCTGATACTCGCCGGATTTCACTCGCGCGATCCAGCCGGCATTCTCGCGATACCAGTCAATGGTCTGCCGCAGCCCATCCTCGAACGGAACCTTCGCCTTCCATCCGGTCTCGCGCATGACCTTGCCGCTCGAGAGCGCGTAGCGCCGGTCATGACCCGGCCGGTCTTTGACCGTCTGCATCAGGCTCTCAGGTTTGCCGAGGGCCTGTAGAACCGTTCGCACCACGTCCACGTTAGGCAGTGCCCGGCTACCGCCGATGTTGTAGATCTCCCCTTCGCGCCCGCGCTCAATCACCGCCAGAATCGCCCGGCAATGATCCTCTACATACAGCCAATCGCGCACCTGCATCCCGTCGCCGTAGATCGGCAGCGCCTGGTCCTCAATCGCATTCGAGATCATCAGCGGGATCAGCTTCTCCGGGAACTGGTATGGTCCGAAGTTGTTCGAAGCGCGCGTCACCAGGACCGGCAGGCGGTACGTCACGAAATAGGAGAGCGCCAACAAATCCGAACCGGCTTTCGATGCCGAGTAAGGGCTGCTGGCTCGAAGCGGGAAATCTTCATCGGCTTCGTGCGGGGGCTGGATGCTGCCATACACCTCATCCGTGGACACATGGAGAAAACGCGGCGTCTTGTGAAGCCGCGCTGCCTCGAGCAGCGTGAACGTCCCGCGCAAGTTCGTCTCGAACACCGGCCCGGGCGACAGGATACTGCGGTCGACGTGCGATTCCGCGGCAAAGTTGACGATCACGTCCGGCTGCGCCCCGGCCACCAGCTCATTCACCAGGCTCGAGTCGCAGATATCGCCGTGCACGAAGCGGTAGCGCTCATCCGCCGCCACGGCGGCCAGGTTCTCCAGGTTGCCGGCATACGTAAGCTTGTCGAGGTTCACCACCGCGGAAGTCTTCGGTGAATCCCGTAGCAGCAGCCGGATGAACGCACTGCCGATGAACCCGGCTCCGCCGGTCACCAGAAACTTCATTTGTGCTGTGTTTCCCAATCGTATTGAATGGAAGCGTCGTCGTGCTTGATGCGGCCCTCGTCCTGCGGATTATAGAGACGATTCGTGACGTACATCAGCAGCCCGTCGCGTTCCCCGATGACCTTATAGCCATGCCCGACTCCGGGCGGAATCAGCACTTGCCACGGCCGCAGCGAGCCAAGATACAGCGTGTTTTTTACTCGAAACGTCGGTGAATCCTCCCGCAGATCCACCAAGGCTACCTGGAACATTCCGTGCATCGGCACCCACAGGTCCGTCTGGTGCCGATGAAAGTGGAACGCCTTGATCGTACCGGGGTAGCTGAGCGCGGCGGAAACTTGCGTAGTCTCGGGCGGGAAACCCGCCGCCAAACCCTGCCCCATCCGGATGACCTCGAGGAAGTATCCGCGGTCGTCGGGCCAGACATCGTAGGCGCGCAGGCGAACTCCCTCAATGAGGCCGGCCGAATCGATCGAACCGATCGCTTTGCCAATCCCTTTTTCGCAATGTGGCGTGGAGATACGAATCGTTTCCCCTGCGGTGCTCACAAGTGTTAGGTTACCGCTATTCGGCGATCAGCGTGATATTGCCGACGCCGCCCTTCACGTCCAGGCGGATGGTGACCGGAGCGTGCTCATGCGCGGGATTGATCCAGCGCCCGTCGCGTTTCTCCAAGCCCGCCGCCGTGATGTTCCCGATGCCGCCGGCGGCAGTCGCGATCACGCCCACTTCCCGCGGCAAGTGCACTGTGGCGTTCCCCACTCCGCCCTGGATTTGAACATCATAGTCCCGCTTGGGGCTTCCTCGTAGGTCCAGGTTCAGGTTGCCCACGCCCATGTTCAACTCCAGGCTGCGCAAACTAAGGCTGCCGAGAATCATGCGCGCCTCGCCCGCGCCCAAATTGGTCACCAAGTCGAGCGGAACGCTGTTATTCAGGCGGAGGTCCCATTTATAGGTCGAGTGGGGACCGCCCGACAATCCACGCGGTTGTTCCACGGTCAACTGACCGCGAAAGCTGCTGGAATCGTAGCGCACGATCGGCT
>JBGPHB010000852.1:0-2950 GCA_041484155.1 Bryobacteraceae bacterium | reverse complement strand
TCCTCGGCCGAAACAACACTCTTGCGAATCGCCATCCAGACGACATTGGCCAGTTCCGCCTCCCAGACAGCCGGCGCTATCGGGTCCTCCACGACCTGCCAGAACCGGCGCGCTTCTTCGAGGAATAGCGGAGTGCCCAGGAGGAAGTAGGCCACCACGTTGGTGTCGACAACGGCTCTCACCCCCGGCCGGCTTTGATCCAGCTATCTACCTGCTTGGCGGTCGGGCGTCGGCGTTGCCGGGCCCACGCGGCTTCGATTTGCGCCAGGATCGAGCCACGGCCGGCGACGTGTTCCTCGATCATCTCTCGAACTTCTTGCTCCATGGAGCGTTGCCGCTTCTTGGCGAGCGATTTCAGAGATTTCACCACGCCGGGCCGGACGTTTCGGATGGTAAGGGTCGCCATAGATGCGCCGCTAGCATCATGCTAGCATACGGGCTGTGGGGCAGGCGATTTCGCCTGCCCTCCAAGGCCCTCGCCTACCAGCGGAACCGCGCCACAATCTGACCATTGCGGACGGTGGGCACCGCTCCGCCGGTCTGAATGCTGGTTACCGAGGTGTTGATATAGCCGAAGCCGGAAACGGTCTGTCCCGCCGCCGTCCGGACCTGGGAGGCGGCCGCGTTGGTCGAAGTCGGAGCGCTCAGGAAGACCCGATTGAAGACATTGAAGAACTCCGCGCGGATCTGTAAGCTTCTGCCTTCGGTGATGTTGAAGGTCCGGCCGAAGCTGAGTGATTCGCTCGGCTGGCGTTGCCACCGGTAGTTGTTGTAGAAGGGAGCGGCCACGCCCCACTGCCCCGCGGCCGGCTGGCTCCAGGCGGCGGGATTCAGGACGAAGGCCCCGTTCGGATCGAAGCAATGACAGTTCGGATCCTGCGTGAAATAGGGCTGCCCGGTGGGATTGGCGTAGGTGAGCTGGCCTCCCACGTTCCGCGGGAGCAGTGTCTGCAGATTGTTGGTCGCCAGCGGCGATAGAATCGGCAGTCCACTCTGATACCGGAGAGCGCCGCCGAATCGCCAGTCGCGGATGGCCATTCTCATCCACTTGCTTTGCCCGACGGCGGGGAAGTTGTAGTTGAATGAGATCGCCGTGACCAAGGGAATGGAGCTGCCCGAGATGATCCGGTTGACCGGCAGGTTGAACACGTCGTTGACCTGTGTGCCTTCCGCGTTTGTCAGCTCCTTTTGCCACGTGAAGGAGAGCTGCGCGTCCAGGCCATGCGACATGCGCTGAATGACCTTCGCCTGCAGTGAGTCATACCAGTTGTTGGCGCGCGGTGACCAAAGAACCGGGATATTGCCGAACTGCGGGAACGGCCGCAGCGCCTGCGCCAGGCTCTGACCGGTCGGGAATCCCGCGTACGGTAATTTGAATCCAGCTGCTTGCGGCGAGTTGGAGGCGAACGTGCTGGTGAGCAGCGTCCGATTGGCGGCGTTGTTGAGATCGAGGCCGACGGCTTTAAGCCTCTCCGGTGTCAGAGCGTTGATATCGGTCAGATTGTTCCCCGCCAGCCACACGCCTCGATTGCCTACCCAGGCGGCTTCCACCACCAGGTCCCGGGTGATCTCGCGCTGGATGCCGACATTCCACTGACTGATGCGCGGCGGGCGTCCTCCGTTGATATCGATCCAGTAGGGCGGACTATTAAGCTGGCCGGCGAAGGGCACGATGCCCGGGCTCAGCTTGGACGGGTACAGTTGTTCCTGGGTGTAGGGCAGGCCCTGGGCGAAGGTCGCGGCGGGCGTTCCAAAAGCCGGCGCCACGAACGAGATCTGGTTGTACCCGATCGACCCTCCGCCGAGAATCGGCGTGTTGCTGATGTAGTTGAAGTTGGAAGTGTTGCCGTAGGTGAGGCCCCAGCCCGCGCGCAGCACGGTCTTCGGAGTGATCTGGTAAGCCAGGCCCAGCCGCGGGCCGATGGCGTAAGGATACGCGCTGGTGAACTTGCAATTGCAGCGTCCCTCGCCGGTCCCCTCGTAGATGGTGGCGCCCAAGAGTCCGCCCGCGGACGGGTTCGCCGTGTTGGCGGAGAACTCAGCGAAGCGCTGATGGATTTCGTCGGCCCCGCCTTGCAGATCCCAGCGCAGCCCGTAGTCGAGCGTCAGTTTACGCGTAATTTTCCAGTTGTCCTGCACGAACAACGACCAGGACGTCTTCCGGAATTGCGGATCTTGCGGAGTTTGCACACTGGCGGTGTTCGCCAACCCAAGAAGGAAGCTGGCGTAAGCGGACCCGATCGTGCCCCCTCCCGTGCTCGAGGATTGCAGGTAAGGCATTCCCGTCTCGTTGGGGCCGAAGCCATAGATGCCCTGGCTCCCTCTCACATTGCGGTCCCGGTAGGCTTCAATCCGCCAGTCCACGCCGGCCTTGTAGCTGTGATTGCCCCGCACATAGGTGACATTGATCAGTCCGGTCGGCTTGTCGATGGCGTATTTGTTGGCATTCGCCGGTCCCATATTCAGGCCCATTCCATAGGAGTTGGTATTGAGGCCCGTCAGGCGCGGAAATCCGGTGGCCGTTACCGAGCCGGTGAAGTTGTTTGGAACCCCGCCCTTGAGCCCCAGTTGGCCGGGCGCGTCGTAATTCAGCACGCTGTCCAAGGCCATGTCCGGATTCCGGTACATGATATAGCCGGCGCCGATGTGCAACAGCAGGGTCGGCGTCACCGAGTAGTCGTAATTCAGCCGCATCGTTTCATTGCGCTCGTAGAGGATTCGCAGGGCTGTGATCGGCGAAGGCAGACCGTCGGGCGTGACGTACTGATCGGTGCGGAAACGCGACCAGTAAAACGACGCTTTCATCCGGTCATTAAAATTGTGATCGATCTTGAAGCTTGGAACCGACTGAAACTTGGGAGCCGGGTACGTCTGGTTCCAGTTATTCACCAGACCCGCGTAAGACGGCTGTGGAATCAAGGCCTGAATTTTCGCCGCCACCGGGCTGATC
>JBGPHB010000851.1:0-2952 GCA_041484155.1 Bryobacteraceae bacterium | reverse complement strand
GTGGTAGGGCACGACGGGAAAATCGTCCATCGCAAGGCATACGGCAGCCGCGCTCTGGTTCCGGCCCGCGAGCCGATGACGCTCGACACGATTTTCGATATCGCATCGCTCACAAAGGTAGTGGCCACCACGCCCGCGCTGATGAAGCTGTTCGAACAGGGCAAGCTGCGGATCAACGATCCGGTGACCGCGTATCTGCCCGAGTTTGAGGGCGGCAAGAGCGACATCACGGTGCGGGACCTAATGACGCACTTTTCCGGCCTTCGTCCGGATCTGGATCTGGAGCCTGCCTGGAGTGGTTACGAGACCGGCATCCGGCGCGCGATGGCCGAAAAGCCGGTTGCGCCGGCGGGCGTGCGTTTCGTATACAGCGACATTAATTTCGTGCTCCTGGGCGAGATTGTGCACCGGCTGAGCGGAAAGATGCTCGATGAATATGCGCGCGAGCAGGTGTTCGGGCCGCTGGGCATGCGGGAGACGATGTTCCTGCCGCCGGCGGCATTACGCCCGCGGATCGCCCCGACCGAAATCGATCCCCAGACCGGCGCGCCGTTTCGCGGCGTGGTGCACGATCCTACCTCGCGTTTCATGGGCGGCGTGGCAGGTCAGGCGGGCGTATTCTCGACCGCCAGCGATCTCGCGGTGTTCGCGGAGATGTGGACCGGCATGGGCACGCGCGCAGGCGTCCGTGTGTTTTCGCCGCTGACCATCGCGAAATTTTCGTCGCCCAATTCGCCGCCCGATCAGCCGGTGCTGCGCGGCCTGGGGTGGGACATCGATTCGTCTTATTCGTCCAACCGCGGCGAGCTGTACCCGATCGGCTCTTACGGCCATACGGGATTCACCGGCACGTCGCTATGGATCGATCCGTCGACGAATTCCTACGTCATCCTGCTCACCAATGTGGTCCATCCCAAGCGCGGAAAGAGCCTCACGTCTTTTCGGTCCCGCGTCGCGACCATCGCCGCGGCGGCGATGGGTCTGGATGCACCGGGCGTGAGCCTGGCCGGGTACTCGGCCGGAATCCGGCGGATGGTGGCGCCCAATCACCAGGTGTCTACCGGGCTCGACGTGCTCGAACAACAGAAATTCGCTCCGCTTCAAGGGAAGCGAGTCGGTTTGATCACAAATCACACCGGCCTCGATCGGCAGGGCAAGCGCAACATCGACGTGATGCGTGAGGCGGGAGTGCAAATCACCACGCTGTTTTCGCCCGAGCACGGCATAACCGGCAAAGAAGACCGGCCGGACATCGCGGATTCGACTGACCCTTCGACGGGCCTGCCCATCTGGAGCCTGGACTCGAACGGCCGCCGCCGCCTGACGCCGGAAATGCTGCGCAACGTCGATGTTTTGGTCTACGACATTCAGGACGTCGGCGCGCGCTTCTACACTTATTCCTGCACGATGCTATACGCGTTGGAGGAAGCTGCGAAGGCCCGTCTGCCGTTCTACCTGCTCGACCGGCCGAATCCAATCACCGGCACGCACGCCGAAGGGCCGGTGCTCGACACCGAACTGCAGAGCTTCGTTGGCTGCTACGCGATGCCGGTGCGTCATGGGCTGACCTTCGGCGAGCTGGCCACGATGGCCAACGCCGAGCGCAAGCTCAAGGCCGATCTCCATGTGGTGAAGATGAGTAGCTGGCAGCGCGGCGACTGGTTCGACTCAACCGGGCTCGGTTGGATCGACCCGTCGCCCAACATGCGCAGCCTCAACGCGGCGACGTTGTACGAAGGCGTTGCGATGCTGGAGGCATCCAAGGGCTATTCGGTAGGCCGCGGCACGGATGCTCCCTTCGAACAGGTCGGGGCCGACTGGATCCACGGGCCGGAGCTGGCGCAATTCCTCAACGCGCGCTCCATCCCCGGCGTTCGAGCTTATGCCACGCGTCTTCAACTGGTGCCAGGCAAGGCGATGGAAGGCGTGCGCTTCGTGATCCTGAATCGAGAGCAGTTCAACTCGGTACGCCTGGGTCTGGAACTGGCGTACGCTCTACAGAAACTTTATCCGGGGAAGATCGATTTCGAGGCCTGCCGGTTTTTGATCGGGAATCGAAAGGTGATCGAGGCTATGAAGGCGGGCGAGAGCCCGGGGTCGATCGAGCAGCTCTTTGAAGGAGACCTAAGGGCTTTTATGGAACAGCGGCGTCCACATCTACTGTATTGAGCCATTTGGCGCTACAATAGTGTCCATATGGCAGTCAGCGTGACTCCGGTCGATATTCTGGGCGGCGAAAAGACGCTAGGTAAGAGAGTGAGAGAGCCGTACGGCGTCAACGAACGAATCCGTGCCGGTCTGCCCTACGCTTCACTCGAGAGGGTGCAAAAAGCCCTGTCTCTTTCGCGAGAGGAAACCGCCACGTCGCTCTCCATTCCCCCGCGGACTCTGGCGCGCCGCAAACGGCAGCGACGCCTTAGTGCCGATGAATCCGACCGGTTGTATCGCGTCGCGCGGGTATTCGCACACGCCACGGAGATCTTCGGCCACGAGGAGGGAGCCGCGGAGTGGTTTAGGACGCCGCATCCTGCCTTGGGAATGGTAACGCCGTTTTCGCTCCTGGATACCGACTTCGGCGCTGTCCAAGTTGACGAGATTCTTGGGCGCATCGAATATAGCATGTTCAGCTAAATGCGGATTTGGCGAATGTCGCTGGCGCGCCACGCGCAGGAGGCATTCCTCGGGCGAGGCGGTCTGAAGTACGCGGCGCGCTGGCACACCGTAGGAACATGCCTGGTATATACATCTGAGTCGCTGGCGCTCGCGGCGATGGAGTTTTTCGTCAACTGGAACCACCGAGCCGCAGCGGATTCCCTGGTGGCGATCTCGGCTGAAATACCGGACGAATTGAAGGTCGAGAGCTTAGACGAAAGAAGGCTACCGGCCGACTGGCGGGCAAATCCGGTCCCGCTGGCAACACGGATCATCGGGTCCAACTGGGTGAACTCCGGC
>JBGPHB010000850.1:0-2952 GCA_041484155.1 Bryobacteraceae bacterium | reverse complement strand
TTGCTAGAATCTTCAGCCCCGGCGAATGCATGTTGACGAAAGTCATCATCACGTATTGTGCCGAGGGATCCTCGTTGCGATAGGCCAGCGCAGTCTCATAGCGGTGATGCCCGTCGGCGATCAGTAGCTTCTTGGCGCTCATCAACTCCTGAATGCGGGCGATGCGGGACCCATCCGTGATCGCCCACACCCGGTGCCGGGCTTGATATTCATCAGGAACATCCAGAATGGGCGACGCCGCCGCCGCTTCGTCCAGCAAATCATCCACTCCGCCGTCCGGATCGGGATACAGCATGAAGATCTGGCCGAAGTGCGCGTGCGTATGGCGCAGCACCTCAAGCCGGTCTTTCTTCGGGCCCGAAAGCGTCTGCTCGTGCCGGTATACCACGTTGGCCGAATAGTCTTCGATCTTTCCCAGCCCGATAAAGCCCTTACGGGTGAGCCGCTCGCCGGAGTCCGGAACCTCGAAGTCCTGAAAGTAGGCGTAGAGACCGGACGTTGGATCTTGCACCAGGATGCCCTCCCGAATCCATTCGTCCAGATGCCGCGCCGCGCTGCTGTATTCACCCAGAATGATTCGCACCAGATTGTACGGGCTCGCGGCCAGATACCGCGCTTTCATCTCGGGGCTGATCTTGTCGTAAGGCTGCGTGACCAGGTGCGCCGGGTCACCCGCCTTGGCGGAATACCTGTACGGCTGGAACGGTTGAATGGTCGCCAAAAAACAGGATAGCCTACTGGCCTGGCGAGGCGCGGTACGACATCGGGGCGCTGATCAGCACCGGTCGCGGGCTGATGATCGTCCTGGCGATCCACGGCGAGAAGAAGTGCGATTCGTAGTTGACGATCGCGACGCTGAGCGTTTCATCGTCGGGACGCTCCACGGTCGGCGGCCGATAGCGGACCAGCACGTTGGCGCGCGTCAGGCCGAGAAATCCGGCGGTAGTCATGCGCGGCTCATCGGGCTGGTTATACAGGATCAGATTGGCGACCTGCTCCCCGGTACCGTCGAAGGGGTGTAACACGCCCCAGCGCACGGCCTCGCGCACGCGTTCTACCAGCGATTGGTGCCTGAACACGACTTGTCCGCAATCGACCACGCCCAGCAGCAGCGCAAAGAAAACCAAAATGACCAGCGCGCCTTCGACTAAACCCTGTCCCCGTTCCCGCTTCATCGCTCGTGCTCCGACGGTGCATACTTGCCGACGTACGGAAATTCCACGGCCGGCTTCCCCGTGAACGTAAACGTCTTGAAAACCGCATCCACCGCGAAGGAGCGAATCGATACACGGACCGCAGTCGGCGCGCCGGATGCATCCTTCACCCAGCTCACATCCACTTGGTCCGGCGTGAGAGTGGCCACGGCTGGTGCGGCATCCGGAACAGGTTGCGCATCGCCGTAAATCACCATGTTGCGAATGGCTTTCGCGCCCTTTTCGACGTCCTGAGGGGCGGCCGCGCGGTACGTGCGCATCGCCGCGTAACGTCCTCCGTTGCCGACGGCGGTCACAAGCTGGTTGTAAACGTAGAACGCGTGACCGAACTCGAAGGTCCCGGCCAGGCAGGAAACCATGGTGGTTGCGCAGACCGCCAGTTCCAGAATCGCGTGTCCCCGTTCACTTCGCCGTTTCATTCCGTCAGCCTTACCGGGTTCGATACCGCCACGGAATGCGCCGCCACCGTGAGCCCACTGGGCCCGCCCACCGCGCGCAGAAAAGTGATCTCGACGCTGTTCTCAGGCGCCGTCACACGCGCGTATCTGGCGCCCGGCCCGTCCTTGTCCCATGTCATGCCGTCCTCACTGAACTCGACCACGGTTCCGGTGAATTGTTTGGTGCCGAAATTCCATCGCATGGGCACCCGAACCGCCGCCTCGCGGGCGCGCTGGATGCCTGCCGCCGTCCCGTCCAACTTGGCAGCCGCAGCCATGGCCGCTGCATCGGTAAATACCTGCGCTTCATTCCGGGCGATGTAGATGCGGCCGAGATCAAACGCCAGTCCGATCACCGCCAGCATCAAGAACATGGAGACGGAC
Source organism: Bryobacteraceae bacterium (assembly GCA_041484155.1). Classification (GTDB taxonomy): domain Bacteria; phylum Acidobacteriota; class Terriglobia; order Bryobacterales; family Bryobacteraceae; genus Palsa-187. The sequence goes on along the minus strand of JBGPHB010000850.1, from coordinate 917 downwards.
ATGGCGATCAGGACAAAGCCGCACTGTGACCGGGAACGCATGCCTATCTCTTATAACGGCAGTTCTGGCGATGTAACGCAGGCCCCGGCCTGCATTCTTCGACATCCACTCGATTTCTCCTAAGGATTCTTAGGCGTGAACTGGGCGATTCACCTTAGCCGGCACCGAGTCCCGGAACAGGAGCAGCGCCCCTACAATAGCCAATCCGATCGCAATCCACTGCGTCAGCGATAGGCCAAAGTAGAGCCCCTGCTCATGGAACCGCGTAAACTCGATCCCGAACCGCGCCACCGAGCTGAGGACCAGGTATAGCCCCATGATCTTGCCGGGTGAATGCGCGCGGCCGAAGCGCCAATAGAGGAAGGCGAACAGCGCGGCCTCAGTGACCATTTCGTAAACCTGCGAGGGATGCAGCGGCACCTCGAGTGGCACGCCGGTCAGGGAGTACGCTTGCGGATTGTGAAATGTCACCGCCCACGGCAAGTCGCACTTATTTCCCCAGCAACATCCGGCAGCGAGGCAACCCATGCGCCCGATTGCGTGTCCGAGCGCAATCCCCGGCGCGAACGCATCCAAGGTCGGAAGCCATGGCAACCCCGCGTGCCGGACGTACAGAAAGGCGGTCACGAACGCCAGCACCAGCCCGCCCTGAAACACGCCTGCCGCCTGCAGAGTCGAGAGCGAAAAGATCTGACGCGGATCCGAAGAAAAAATGTGCCAATCGAACACGATCATCAGGATCTTGGCGCCCAGCAAACCAGCCAGCGCGCAGTAGACCGCCAGGTTCGTGATCAGTTCCCCGTCGAGCCCGCTCCGCCGCGCCAGCCGCACCGTAACCGTCAGCCCCGCCAGGAATCCGAGCGCCACCAGGACGCCGTAGGTGGGGATGTAGAAACTTCCAATCTGAATCAGCTTAG
>JBGPHB010000849.1:0-2954 GCA_041484155.1 Bryobacteraceae bacterium | reverse complement strand
GCAGTCCCAGGCTGAGGGTCAGGTTCGGTTTCAGCTTCCAATCGTCTCCAGCGAACATTCCGATATCCGCTCCGCCGGTGTACACGAGCGGATCGCCGGCGTTGATGGAGAACTGGCTTGCGCCGCCGCCTAACGTCCGGATCCGTTGCGGAGACAGCCCCATTTTCTGGAACAGGAGTGTCCGCCGGTATTGTTCAATCGAGCTGATCGTGGCACAGCCGGTTACGCCGACGCTGGCATTGCAGTCCACGCCGCCGCCGAATACGTAGGTCCCGTTGAAGTTCTGTTCCGATATGTCCTTAATCCAAACGGCGCGAACTCTCGCTCCGAAGCGCCAGGTATGCGAGCCGGCCGATTTTGTCGTATAGTTCTGCGCTTCGTAGTGGTGATGAATGTAATCGTGCAGGCCGGCGGCGGCGCCACCACCGCTGAAAGCGCTCGCGACCACAATCGACGGACCGTTGTCACCCGGAGTCTGACCCAAGGTCTGGTGGCGGAATTGAAACCGGGTCTCGTTAATGGTGCTCTTGCTCAGCGCCGCGGTCTCGGTGACCTGCAAAGCGTGTTCCATCTGCGTTGTGCTGTATGCCTGCGACGGCAAGGTGAAGTTCCCGATGCCGGCATTCTGAGAGGAGCTCCCGTTGGGCTCATATCGCACCGTCACGGTATTTTTCGAATTCAATTGATAGTCCACGCGCGCGCCGACATACCATCGCTGCTGCGGGCTGACGGCCACCTGAGTGAAGGGACTCACCATCGCCTCGGGATTCAAGATCACGGCATTGACCACCTCGCCGTTGTCGATCAGCCGTCTATCGAAATTGAGATAGAACGAACTTCGCGAGCTGAGAGGTCCGCTGAAGCTCCCGCCGAAGTCCTTCAAATTGAAAGGAGCCTTCTGCTCGGCGTACGGATTGCGGGAATTGAAAACGGCGTCTCCGTAGGTGAAGTAGGATTCGCCCTTGAAGCGGTCCAGGCCCGGCTTGGTCAGAATCTCGATGTGTCCGGTTCCCAGAGTGTCGAACTCGGGCGAGAACGGATTCTGATTGATGCGAATTTCCCGGATCGCGTCTTTGTTGGGCAATGTGCCATCACCGGCGGTGAAGCCGTCGATGAAGATCTGCGCTCCGCTGGGACCTGCCGATGGGCCGGCAAGCGCGAGCAAGTCCGTCACCAGGTCGTCGGCATCGTCGGAAATCGCCTCGAGGTCCTCGTTGCGTAACACCTGGGCCGCGGCGCTCCGCCCAGGATCGATACTGACCTCGGGCGCAGTGGGTTCCGTCACCGTCACCTCCTGGCGTTCGAGAACCAGCCGCATTCGAACATTGAGAACGGCGGTACCGGTTTCGATGGCGACGGTCGCCGCCGGTCCCTGCGCGAGTCCTGGTGAGCGGACCTCAACTTCGTACGTTCCCGGCGGCAGACCACGCACAACATAATTGCCGTCGTCACCTGAGACCGTGGTTTGCTGCGGTCGCCCGTCCCGAAGGGTCGTAATGGTGGCGCCGGGGATCGCCGCACCGGATTGGTCCGTGATCACGCCTTTCAGCATGCCGTTTGCCGGCTGACCGGCCAGACATAACGCAAAAGACAGGAAGAAGACAAACAGCACACACTTCATCTCAGATCGGGTTTGCGGAAATTTTGAGTGTATCATTCAGATGCCATTAGTGTCCCGGAGCGAGAACGTGCCCAATGGAGGTGACGAGCTCAATATCCTCCAGCGGGTGCGCGACGTAAGAGTGCAAGAGTAACCCCGCCCTAACGGGCGGGGCATTGTCGTGCGTTTACAACACCCCGCAAGCCCTGCCCGTCAGGGCGGGGTTCAGTTGAGAAATGTAGAAACTTCAGAACCCCGCCCTAACGGGCGGGGTTTTGTCGTACGTTTACAACACCCCGCAAGCCCTGCCCGTAAGGGCGGGGTTCTATTCAGAAATGTAGAAACCCCGGCGGCCGCACGTGCGTACGTGTAGAAACTTCCGGACGGCCGTCATTTTAGCGTTCCGGGCAAGAATTACGGGCGTCCAATCTCTGGTAAGCTGGTGCGATTCGCTGGTCAAGCGTCTTTGGCGGCATGGACTTCAACCAAGGGAGGCCGGTCATGAAAACAATTTGGGTGAGTGTAACGCTGCTCGGTTTCTGGGCCGCGCTGGGATTGACCCAAACGGCGGAAGAACTGGTTAACGGCGGCAAGAACACGGACAACGTCACCACCCAGAGCATGGGCTACGACCGAAAGAGCTACAGTCCGCTCAAGCAAATCAACAGGTCCAACGTGAAGCGCCTGGTGCCCATCTGGAACGCGAGCCTCATGAATGACTTGGGTGAACTGGCCGCGCCGACGATCTACAACGGCGTCATGTATGTGATCAACGGCAAGTGGAGCTTCGCCATCGACGTGGAAACCGGCAGGCAAATTTGGCGCACGGCCGTGCGACTAGAATCGGGGGTCCAGCGGGCCGCATTCCACCGAGGCGCGGCGACCATCTATAACGGCAAACTCTTTCGCGTGACGGTCGACAACCACGTGCTCGCGCTCGACATGAAGAGCGGCGAAGAGCTTTGGAACCAGAAATTCGCGGATCTAAAGGATGGCTACTACTCGACTGGCGGGCCGATCATTGCCAACGGTGTACTGATTTCCGGCGTGGCCGGTGGAGAGTCCACCACGCGCGGATTCCTCGACGGTTGGGATCCCGACACCGGGAAGAAATTGTGGCGCAGATATACCATTCCAGCACCCGGCGAGCCCGGTTCCGAAACGTGGCCCAAGAATAGCGACGCCTGGACGCAGGGCGGAGGTCCGACGTGGCGCTCCGGTTCCTACGATCCCCAACTCGATCTCGTCTATTGGGGGACAGGAAATGCCGAACCCTACGATCCCCGGCCGCGCGAAAATCTGGACAGCTTGTTCACCAACAGCGTGCTCGCCATCCGGCCGAAAACCGGTGAGG
>JBGPHB010000848.1:0-2973 GCA_041484155.1 Bryobacteraceae bacterium | reverse complement strand
TCGCATCGAGCAGCGAAGTCCTCCCGATCGGTTTGGTACGGACAATCCGCTGGTAGATCTCGTCTGAATCCCGCGTAAACGGGACGGCCAGCTTGGGCCGCTCGTTGAATTCGATCAGAAAAAACTCGTCTTCTGAATTAGCGGTCTTGAAGAACGCGGCGGCGGCTTCCAGGGACTTGCGCATTTTGTTCCGCATGCTGCCGCTGGCATCGAACAGCAAGCCGATCGAGATGGGAGCGTCCTCATTCGCGAAATGGCCGATTTTCTGCTCGACGTCGTTTTCGAAAAGCCGGAAATTCTCCCGGTTCAGATTCGTGACCGAGGCGCCCAGCGGCGTGGTTACATGCACCGGCACCAGAACCAGTGGAACGTCGATCTGCAGATCCGCGCGCGCCGCGTCCACTTTCGCCGCCACGGGCCCCCGGGGAACAATGTTTACATTTTGCGCGGAAGCAGCCACGACAGACCATAGCGCGCAGCAGACCACCACTCGCGCTGTTCTTCGGAAAGCCGCCGACATTGGAGAGCCAGTATATCACTCGGATCGATTGAAAAGTTGCCGCGCCGGAAGCTCTGGTTCCAGGACTCATCGCCCCCGCGATCGGTACTTTTCATTTGTGTTCGAAAGCATGGTAAACTGAGCGAAGTTAACAATCCTAGGAGTTTCCCTGATGGCGAAAGTGTGTGATGTCTGTGGCCGCGGCCCGCGATTCGGCAATCGTGTCAGCCACGCCCATAATGTGACCAAACGGCGCTGGAACATAAACCTTCAACCCGTCCGCGCCATGGTGAACGGCGCAGCCAAGCGCATCCGCGTGTGCACCTCCTGCATCAAGAGCGGCAAGATTCAGAAGGCCGCCTAATCATTCAGGCAGTCGGACGACCAACGCCGTAACCGCGGATGCTCGCAAATATGCGATGATGGCCTTGTTGTGCCAGCCACCAGAGTTGTCCTCTACCGTGACGCGGAGGGACACACTCCTTTCCTCAACTGGTTCGCCAGTCTCCCGCACCACGCACGGAACAAGTGCCGCCTGCGGATGGAACGGCTGGGGCAGCTTGGGCACGAGTTGCGGAGACCTGAAGCGGATTAGCTTCTCGACGGAATCTACGAGTTACGGGCCAGCACCCGAGGCGCGCACTATCGTATCCTGTACTCCTTTCACGGACGGACAGCGGCCGTCGTCTCCCATGGCGTCATCAAGGAACGCCAAGTTCCTGGGGCGGAGATCGACAAAGCAGTACAGCGTAAGGTGGCGTTCATGCGTGACCCGAACCGGTTTACACATGAGGAGGGATGAGCCGTGGCACGGAAACGACCAACAACCGACGCGTTAGAGATTCTTCACCGGCGATTTTACGAAGGCAGACCGGAAAGGATCGAGGCACTTGAAGAAGCGCGTGCAAATGACGACATCGCTCGCAAGATTGGCGAGCTTCGCACCAAGGCGAAGCTCACCCAGCGGGAGCTGGCGAAGCTGATCGGAACGGCTCCTTCGGTGATCAGCCGCCTTGAGGATGCCGAATACCAGGGACACTCCATGGCAATGCTACGCCGTGTAGCAGCCGCACTTGACAAGCGCGTGGAGATTCGGTTCGTCCCGGCACGCAAGTCGGCGTGAAACACGTCATTTGAGCCAGGTAACTTTCACCGGCGGGGCCTGTTCACACGCGATCGAGTCGGTGACGCCGGAGGCGATCGCCGCGCACGCGTTTGAAACCGCCGTCCGAAGGGCGGATTCTTCGGATGCCCCAAAGGTGGTTCGGCACGAAGTGACCCCGTTGAATTGCATGCACACCTCGACCCGATGGTTCCTCGTACCCATGGTCGAGTAAGCAATCAATGCCATGAGCGCGACAAACAACAGGATCCCGACGAGCACTGGTTTCTTCATCATTCTGGCGTCACCGGTGGGTGACCGCGGGCTCGGCGAAGAACGAGCCCATGCGCCGGAATTTATTGTAGCGTTCCTCTATGAGCTGCTGCGCCGGCATGTCCCCCAGCTCGGCCAGGGTCTCACGCAAGGTAATGCCAATCGCAAGAGCCGCCTGGTCCGGATCGGAGTGTGCGCCCACGCCCGGTTCCGGAATAATCCCGTCGATCAAACCGAGCTCCATCAGATCCGGCGCCGTCATCTTGAGCGCAGCCGCGGCCTGCGGCGCCATCCCCGAATCGCGATAGATGATGGCCGCGCAGCTCTCCGGCGTAATCACGCTGTACACGGCGTTTTCGAGCATATAGATCCGATTCCCGACGCCCAGCGCGAGCGCCCCGCCGCTGCCTCCCTCGCCGATCACCACCACGATAACTGGCACGCCCAGGCGCGACATCTCGCGAAGGTTCTGGGCGATGGCCTCGGCCTGCCCGCGTTCTTCGGCATCTTTACCCGGGAAGGCGCCCATCGTGTCGAGAAAGGTCACAATCGGCCGGGAGAATTTCGCAGCCAGTTCCATCAGGCGCATCGCCTTGCGGTAGCCCTCCGGCCTGGGCATGCCCCAATTGCGGAACACCTTCTGCTTGGTATCGCGGCCCTTCTGCTGCGTGACTACCATCAGTGGACGTCCGTCGAACCGGCCCATCCCAGCGACGATGGCGTGGTCGTCCGAGAAGGCACGGTCACCATGCAGCTCTTGAAATCCTGGAAACAAGCGCTGGATGTAATCGAGGGAGTGAGGACGCTTGGGATGACGCGCGAGTTGCACGCGTTCCCAACTTGGATTCGTGATGGGTAACGGCTGTTCGGCCATGGACGCTGCGGCCAGCCTACCCGGCGAGAATCTCCATCGCTTCAGTCCCGCAGATGCGGGCGACCTCGGCACAGAATTCCTTGTCTGGGCGAACCTTAGCCGTCACGTCCAGGATAACCGAGAAGTCCCTGGTCTTTTCGAGGCGCAGCCGCACCTCAGTCTCGCCCGGCTTTTCCGCGAACAGACGGCGAAGATCCTCGGCGCGATCTCCGCCGCCATCTCCAT
>JBGPHB010000847.1:0-2976 GCA_041484155.1 Bryobacteraceae bacterium | reverse complement strand
TTGGTTCAACTCCCAGAGATCGCTGGCGATTTGCAACAGCCGGTCAGCGCTGGTTCTGGATTGCTTCAAATACCCTAGCTGCTGCATGGACAGCGGCTCGTCGAGCGCCAGTTCGAGGAATCCCAGTATGCTGTGAAGCGAATGCCGGACTTCGGTTAAGAACCTCAACGATGTCTGTTCCATTTGTGTCTCCCAACTACTTGTTTCCAGATCACCTCGTCTTCCAGGCGAGGAGTGTTCACTGGTGGAATCATTCGTCAGGTTCTCCTTCAATAATTAGGTGTGGTCCGCAAAAAAGTCCGTGGAGCCGCAAGCAACAATTGCGCCAGAGGCTTTCGGGCGTGCGATCCTGGACGTTTATGTGCCTATTGGATGATTGGCTAAAGGCACTCCGCTATTTGATCCGGACTACGTACCGTTCTTCGGGATTTTCTTCTACTGGCCGCGTTGACGTGCCGGTTCCGGAGCGTTGTGGGGGCTGAGAACTTGCGTCCGGGGATCGCGAACGATCGGCCGGTTTGAAATGGCGCACCTGGGGACTCTGTTTCTGGATGAGGTGGGCGACCTTCCCTTGGATCTGGAGCCTAAGCTCCTTCGAGCGCTGGGAGAGAAAGTATTCGAGAGGTTGGGTGGCACCCGAACGATCCCATTGATGTCCGGCTGTTGGCGGCAACCAAAGGGAATCTGACCCATATGACGGGAGACAAACTCTTCCGAAGCGATCTCTATTACCGGCTTAAGGTCTTCCCGATCACTATACCTCCGTAGCGCGATCATCCAGAGGACATACCCATACTCGCCCGGCACTTCACTAAGAAATGCTCCGCCAAAATGAATCGGACGATTGACCAGATCCCGGCGGAAACGGTGCAAGCCCTCGTGAATTGGTCCTGGCCCGGGGAATGTACGGGAGCTCGAGGAATTCATCGAGAGGGCGGTGATCTTTTCGCGAGGGCCCATCCTCTATGCTCCTCTTGGGGAACTAGGGATCGAAGCCGTGTAAGGCGTTAGCAGTGCCACTCTGGCGGAAGTGGAGCGGGAATACATCTTGCGCGTTTTTCGGGAGCCCGACGGGGCGATCGGCACTACGGCATCTTGCCTGGGGATACCACGGACGACTCTGAACGGCATGATGAAGAAGCTAGGGATTACTCGTAGCGATCTCTGACTGCGGCAGGCCAATAGAACGCTTGACTGGAAGGCTACCGACTACCAACAGTCGCCATAAGGGATAGCGCGACCATTTCGGACCCACAGCTAAGTCACTTGCCAAAGGGAGAACTAACACCAGCGGGCGGCGGCGATGCCGGCCGGTTAGGCTCTGATGAGGTGCGGGCCGCAGATTAACACCGATCGATGCCGGTAATCTTCATGGGCAGGGGCCGCATTCAACTTTACAAGAAGCAGCCTGCCCAAAAAAGAAGCCGGGCGCAGATCGCACCCGGCACGAGAGCACCCACCTGCCGTCCGGAGGATACGGCCTGGTAGGTCGTGGCTAAGTTTATCGAGTTAACGCATGGGGGTAACGCATGGAGTTAACCCATTGTTCTAACCCAGCAAGCCACCGTGCCCCAAACCAGCAACTTCCCAACCCGACACCCGATACCGTGCCAACATCGGCGGGAGCACCAAATCGACCACATTCGGCTTGGCGGACCGGAAACAGCCCGGCGCCGAGACGATCGGTACGTCCTCGCGATAACCCAGCAAAAAGAGATTTCCCGGCTCGACCGGAGCAAGGAAGCGTTCCAAATGACAACCGATGCGCGTCATGGCGCGGCCGATGACGTCTTCAGGTCCCGCGGGCGCGGTGGTGGAGGCGAGCAAAATGGCGGTTGGCCTGGCGCGCAGCAGATGCTGGAGGCTGCGCGCCACGGCCTCTTCTTCTTCCGCTGTGGCGAGCGCGAAATTCGGTGTGGCCGCGAAGCGTTCCAGGCGCTGCCGCATGATGCTCTCGAACAACTGCTTGGCACGGTCCCCCTGGACCGGATCGCTGTACAGCACGGCTACGGACGGATGGCGGATCGGCCGCGCCTGCAGGATGGGGCCGCGCTCCCGGATAACATTGATGACCGCGTCGAGTTGTGATTGCTCTACCGCGAACGGCGCGCTCTTCACGGTGGCAATGCGCTGGCCGGAGCGCGCGAAGCTGAAATTGATCACCGTGGCGATGACCACGTTCGAGATGCAGTTAATCTGCTTGAGCAAGTCCTCGTCTACCAGAACGCAGCAGTCCTCGGTTGCAAACAGGTTCGCCCGGCCACCCGCCGCCAGACGGATCTCCAGGCACCCGCACCCCATTTCTGCCGACGCTTGGCATACGGCTTCGTCTTCACCGACCTCGCCGGCTTCCAACTCGGTTACCCATACTTGGCCCAGACCCTCGGTCTCCAGCAGCCGGACATCGTCCTCGCTCAAGACGTGTCCCTTGGCCAGCAATTTTCTGCCACCAGGCCGAAAAATCGTGCAGCAGAGAATTCGACCGGTCGATTCCTTCACATCCACGGTCTGTGCTTTCATAGCTGTCCCCCCAGGCAGACGCTGTGATTCTATTTAGCTCTACAGTGGAATAATAAGCGAAATATTCTCAGATAATTGTGAAAGTAGTTTCCAGAATGCGCTGCATGCAGGCCAGGGCCTGCGTTACGTCCGTAGCGCAGGCCGCGGCCTGCAATGGGCTGGTAGACTGTAAGTTTGACTGAAATTGAACACCGTCGCCGATCGGTCGCGGCGCGGCTGGCCGAGCACAAGATCGACGCCTTGCTGGTCTCCTCGCCGGCCAACGTGCGATATCTGTCGGATTATTCTGGTTCCAATGGCCTGATGCTGGTTACCCCGTCGGAATCACACTTCTTCACCGACCCGCGCTATCGGCTCGAAGTATCGCAAAAGGTCACCTGCAAAGTACACGTGGCGAAGGGGCCGCTGATTCCCGCCGCGGGTTCGATCATCAAACGTAAGAAATTGAAAAGAATA
>JBGPHB010000846.1:0-2984 GCA_041484155.1 Bryobacteraceae bacterium | reverse complement strand
GGTGGAATCGAAGATTCTGGTTCAGGTAACCAGCTTTGGTTATCGTTACGGTGTTCCGGCGGACAGCGATCTGGTGTTCGATGTTCGCTTTCTTCCCAATCCGAATTACATCCCCGCATTCAAGCACCTGAGCGGCAAGCATCCCAGCGTGGCGCGATACATTCGATCGTTTCCGCAGACGACGGAGTTCATCACGCGCATCTCCGAACTGCTGGTGTACTTGATCCCGCATTACATTGCCGAAGGCAAGAGTTACCTGACCATCTCTTTCGGTTGCACCGGCGGGCGCCACCGCAGCGTCTTGATCGCCAACGAGATCCGCAAACACCTCGCCCGTTCGGGATTTCGCGTCAAGGAAACGCACCGCGACGTGAAAAAGTCGTGAAAGCGGGAAGTGGGGAGTGGGAAGTGGGAAGTGGGTAGCGGCGTGAGCGACAGCAGCAGTATCGCCGACTCCCCACTACCCACTACCCACTACCCACTACCCACTCCCCACTACCCACTTCCTGTCTTCAAAATAACTCAGCGCCTGCTCGATACCCTCCGCGTAGAGTATCGCCAGCCGCGGGTCCACGGAACGAATGATTTCCAGATCGCGCTCGACCGCGCGATGAAGCTCCGGCGCCGCCCGGGGACTCCACGCCTTGCGCCCGGATTTGCCGTACGCGCGCAACGAGCGCGCACCCAAAGTTGCCACCACGCTGGTGGCTTCGGCGCGGGAGAATCCCGCGGCGCGGAGGCTCTCCACAGCCGCGGCGATCCACGGCAGGACCAGACACGTCGCGAAGTTGATGCCGGCCAGGTACAGCGCTTTGGCGGCAGGCCGGATCGGAATCAACTTGCGCTGTTCGGCGGCGGCAAGGCGGCGCAACTCACGCATCACGTCGGGATGACCTTCGGATATGAAGGCACGCTCGCCCGATTCCTCAATGGCATTGAGCGAAGCGACACGGGCGTGCCCCGTGCCGAGCGGGCTGGGCCAAAGGCTGTCTCGCGTAGAGCCACACACCACGACCATCTTGCCTTGGATCGGTACCTGCGCCGCGAGCTCGCTGACCACGCTGAGGAGCATCGAGTCGGGCACCGCGATCCAGATCAGATCGCACGGTCCCAGCGCCGAATAGTCCGCCACCGCGCGCCCGGCTCGCAACGAGTTGACCAGGCGCCGGGCTACGCGAAGCGAAGCCGCTTTGACGGGACCCAGATTGGCCAGCAACACGGGCAACCGGGCCAGGAACGACCGGCTGACGCCACCTGCGCCAACCAGCCCCGTCACAGGCTTTCCTTTCATGTCGGGGCGGTGGTCACCACGGTTCGGGTCCTCAGCTCCTTGATACGGTCACGATAGGCCGCGGCTTGCTTGAAATCGAATTTGCGCGCGGCCTCGCGCATGCGCTCTTCGAGCTTTTGAAGATAGTCGTCCATCTTTTCCGGCGGGACGGCGTCGATGTCGTCTTCCGGTTCGAGCGGCACCGTTACGTAATCGCCTTCTGCGACCGCGATCAAGTTCGAGTCGATGGGCTTGATGATGGATTGTGGCACAATCTGATGCGCTTCGTTGTAGCTGTGTTGAATCGCTCGACGCCGGCCGGTCTCCCCCAGCGCATGCTTCATCGATTCGGTCATGACGTCGGCATAGAGGATTGCCCGGCCATTGAGATGGCGTGCCGCGCGCCCCATCGTCTGGATCAGCGATCCGGCGGAACGGAGAAATCCCTCCTTGTCCGCATCCAGGATCGCCACCAGCGAAACCTCCGGCAGATCCAGACCTTCGCGCAAGAGATTCACGCCGATCAGCGCGTCGAAGGTGCCGCGCCGCAGGTCGCGGAGGATCTTCACGCGGTCGAGCGTGGAGACCTCGGAGTGCAGATAGGCACACTTCACGCCGGCTTCGGAGTAGTGCTCGGCCAAATCCTCGGACATTCGCTTAGTGAGCGTGGTGACCAGCACCCGCTCATTTCGTTCGGTGCGCAGCCGGATTTCGTGGAGCAGATCGTCGACCTGGCCGCGGATCGGCCGGACGTCGACCTCCGGATCCAGCAGACCCGTGGGACGGATCACCTGCTCGATCACCGCGCCCGACGTCTTGGTCAGTTCGTACGGACCCGGCGTCGCCGAGACGTACATCACCTGATGGACTCGGTTTTCGAACTCCTCGAAAGTGAGCGGGCGATTGTCGAGCGCGCTGGGCAGGCGAAAACCATACTTGACCAGCGTCTCTTTCCTGGAACGATCGCCGTGGTACATCCCGCGGAGTTGCGGTACGGTCTGATGGCTCTCGTCGATAAATAACAGCGCATCGTGAGGGAGATAATCGAGCAAGGTGGGCGGAGCCTGGCCGGGCAGACGTCCGGAAAAATGCCGCGAGTAATTCTCGATGCCGTGGCAGTATCCGATCTGCCGGATCATCTCCAGGTCGAACATGGTGCGCTGGAACACGCGCTGCGCTTCGATCCGCTGGCCCTGTTTTTCAAGCTCGCCCTTCCACCAGGTGAGCTCGTTCTCGATGCTGCGCAGCGCACCTTCCTTGGTCTCCGGAGACATCACATAATGCGTTTTGGGATAGATGGGCAACCGCAGGTAGGTTTGCTTGACCTGCCCGGTCAGGGGATCGATCTGGTCCAGAGATTCGATTTCGTCACCCCACATGCTGATGCGGTAGGCGTAGTCGTCGTAAGTGGGAAACAGTTCGATCACGTCTCCGCGGACGCGAAACGCGCCCCGCTTGAAATCGCCCTCATGGCGCTCATACAGAATGTCGACCAGACGCGAGGTGATCTCCTGGCGGGCGATCTTTTGCCCCTTTTCGAGCATGAGCAGCATGCCGTAGTAGGCCTCGGGCGATCCGATACCGTAAATACAACTGACGCTGGCGATGATGATGCAATCGCGGCGCTCAAAGAGCGAGCGGGTGGCGGAAAGGCGAAGCTTGTCCAGCTCGTCGTTGATGGTGGCTTCCTTTTCGATGTACACGTCGCCGGAGG
>JBGPHB010000845.1:0-2984 GCA_041484155.1 Bryobacteraceae bacterium | reverse complement strand
GTTCTTTTCGCTCTCCAGATCGAGGGCCCAGGCACTGCGTTCCTCGAATTCCTGTTCAACCTTTCTGAGGTACTGGATCCGAGCGTCCAGGTCGCGCTCCAACTCAGCGTGCGAGTAGTTATGAAAGGCGATGTGCCGCTCGTATTCCCCGGTGATGGCTGCAAGATCGCGTTTCGCTCGCGCGGCAAGGCGGCAAGCTTCACGATACTCGCGGGCCAACTCGGCGGCGGGAGGCTGGAATCGGCCTTTGCAAGCGGCGATCGGCAACGACCACGTCCCGGTATGATCGACGCCGAACTCGGGCCAGTTCTCAGCGGCAAAGTGGACCCGGGCAAAACCCGCCTCGGTGAGCGCTGCTCGCAGGGAAGACTCCGCGAACAATCGCATCTCCAGCGTCGATCCGTGACCGCCATGAAACACCAGGTTTTCGAAGACCTCCACGCAGCCATCCGGCCGCCGGTTCACCAACACGGTGCGGTCGCCCAACGTAGCCAGCGAGTATTCATGAAGGGTGGGAAAATGCTCCACAGTTTTGGCATCCAGCGAGTACGGAGTGGTCATCAGCAGAAACCCGTCCGGCTTCAGCATTTGGCACAGCGTGGCGAACGCGGGCTCGACCGGCGGCGGCACGTGTTCCATCACTTCGCTCGAGAGGATAAAGTCGTAGCGGCCGCGATCGCGCTCCTCGGGTTGGGTGACGTCGAAAACCGGCGCCTGGTGGTAGAAGGTGTTGGTATAGTCGAATTTTTCCGCGAGGCCGGCGGCCAAAGCCGGCGAATCGCTCATTCCGACGCCTCGGATCCCTTTGAGCGCGGGAAACTCGGGTAACGCCAGCAACACACCGAAAACCTCCTGCGAGAGCAGGGCGATGAGGGCCCGCAACCGCACGGTGGATCCGCAGCTCGCGCAGTTCGCGATCTCTCGATCGAGGCCGCCGGCGGTGCGTTGGCACTCCGCACCACATACGTTGCATGTGAATTTTCCGCAATCCGGTCCTGGCATCCTTCCGCTATCCTAACAGCCCCCGACAGAGTAGAATGATCCCAAATGCGACTTCCCGCTTTCTTGCTTGCCTCCGCACTCGTCTGCGCCCAGTCGAAACCGATCGTGCTAAGAGCCGCACGGATGTTCGACGGAGTGGGAGACCGGGTCGTGTCACCCGGCGTGGTGGTCGTGCTCGGTGAAAAGATCCGGGGCGTGGGCGCGAACGCCGAAATTCCGCCCAATTCCGAAGTCATCGACCTTGGCGATGCAACGCTGCTCCCGGGCTTCATGGACGCGCATACACATCTCTCCGAGGAGATTCCGCTGGATTTCCGGCAGTTGGAACTTGACAGTATCAAGAAGCCCGTCGCCGAGAGAGCCCTGGATGCAAGCGTCTATGCGCGCCGCACGCTGATGGCAGGCTTCACCACGGTGCGCGATCTTGGCTCTGGCGACTTTATCGACGTCGGCCTCCGCAACGCGATCCGCGATGGAAAGATTCCGGGACCGCGAATGCTCGTATCGGTGAACTCCATCGGCGCCACCGGAGGCCATTGCGACGGACTCGCGGGCTATGCCTTTAACATTTTTGGCCGGGAGTCCGGCATCCCGGATGGCGTTGCCAACGGTGCGGACGCGATGCGCGCCGCCGTCCGCTTCAACATAAAGTACGGCGCAGACATCATCAAGACTTGCGCCACCGGAGGGGTTCTTTCGCTGACCGACGAGGTCGACACGCCGCAACTGACCCAGGCCGAACTCGACGCGCTGGTGGATGAGGCCCACTCACTGCGCCGTAAGACCGCCGCCCACGCACATGGCGCCGAGGGCGCCAAGCGAGCCATCCGCGCCGGAATCGATTCGATCGAACACGGCTCGTTTCTCGACGACGAGGCGCTGGACATGATGAAGGCGCGCGGCACCTACTACGTGCCGACGCTGACCGCCGTCCAAGGCTTGCGCGAAACGCTGGAGAAGGGTTACTACCCGCCCGCCGTTGCCGCGAAGGCACGTGCGGCGATGGCGTCCTTGGACGGCGTGGTGCGCAAGGCAATTGCCAAGCAGGTCAAAATCGCCCTAGGCACCGACGCGGCTGTTTATCCGCACGGCCGCAACGCGGAGGAGTTCGGCCAGATGGTCCGCCTCGGCATGCAGCCCGTGGACGCATTAAGAGCGGGTACGTCCGTAGACGCGCAGCTTCTCGGCGTCTTCAGTCAGACCGGTTCGCTGGAAGCGGGCAAGCTGGCCGATATTGTCGCTGTGCCGGGGAACCCTGTGGAGAACATTCGGGTCACGGAGAAAGTCCTGTTTGTGATGAGGGAAGGAATGGTGTTCAAGGACGAGAAACGCTGAGTGGCCGCTCACATATTTCCGATGACCTCGTTTCCATTGACAACCGACAGCGCTCAATTGCGAATCACAAATCACTTGCCGTAAAAAGGGATCTCGCGACGGTCCGACCGCGAGGAATGGAACTTACGGTTGATCTCCTGGCGATTTGGCGGCCCGTTCTGCCTCAAGAAGCGGCCGCAACCAGTCAGCAAGCTGGTTAAAGTCTGCGTCGAACGGAATTGTACTATTCTGCCTGAGATGGGCCTCCATAAACTGATCCCAGCATGCTTCGCAGGATCGTCGCGGATGTCTAGCGGACCGTGACTCGTATAACGTAGTTGTTACCTCGTAGTGGTCGCGTGTGAAGAAAGGTTTCCACGATTTGAGTAGCTCTTCGCGAGGGGTAATATTCACGAGTTCAACCTGCTCGATTGGCCTGTCGCGCGCCAGCCACGCCCCGTTCATCAACGAGACCGCCTCGTGGTCTGAAACTGGCGCAGCGTAACCAAAGATGGTCAACAGGAAAGCATTCTGTAGAGCGATCTTAAGGTTGTGCCACTGTCCGGCGATGAAGATATCGTCCGAATATCTCTTGTCCTTGAGCGGAAGGAGAAGCTTTACTGGCTCCAGGGGTGCGCCGCAGTCGTTGCAACAGTGACCAAGCCACC
>JBGPHB010000844.1:0-2985 GCA_041484155.1 Bryobacteraceae bacterium | reverse complement strand
CACATCGACGCGAAGCGTGCCCGCCACTTGAACCGTAATGTTCTGACGGACAAACCTCTTGAACCCTGGAACCGTGATCGACATCTCGTAGGAGCCCGCCGGCAACTGGGCCAGAGTGTAGTTACCCGTGCCCGTGCTGACGACCTCGTACAGACTGCCGCTTTCGGTATTCCTGGCTTCCACTTTGGCGCTGGCTACGACCGCGCCGACGGGATCGGAAATCGTTCCGGTGATCGTGCCGCGATCGGTCTGCGCGAACATGATCGCCGGGAAAACGAACAACGCTGCCAAACTAGTTGCTGTGCGCATGAAGCACCCCCTTCTGACGCTGGTGAGAAATCCCCAAGCCCGGCCGCCAAAGTGACAGAGCCAAGACTTTCAAGAAGCCTACACCCACGATTCCGGGAAGTCAACGGGGGGGCGGGCATCGCCGATGAGCCTTGGTTTCGCCAGCTTGTACTGGGGGCGTTGGCGGCCTAGTCTCCTGTCCCCGTGGTTCGTGAAATAAGTCTCGGATTACGGACTAGGAGTAGCGGCCGAAGGGCAGGCGACTCGCCCGCCCCACCGGCTGCCAACTGCAACACTCGCTCAGAACAAGAACCGCGCGACGATCTGGCCCGTTCGCGGCTGCGATCCGTTCCCGTTAAACGTGTTGACGAATCCGTAGCCCGACACCAGCGCACCGGTATTGTTCTTGACCGTCGGCGCGGCGGGGTTGGGCCCGGTCGTCTGTGCGGCGGCTGCCCCGGTCGGAACCGCGGCGGGACTCGCCAGGAACAGGCGGTTCATCACGTTGAAGAACTCGGCGCGCACGTCGAGTCTGACGCGATTTTCCTTGGCCAAACCGAAGGTCCGGCCGATGCTGAACGATTCAGCGGGTTGGCGCTGCCAGCGATAGTTGTTGTAATACGCGGCTGCCGTGCCGAACTGCCCAGCGGGGGCGTCCGACCAACCCGAAGCGCTCAACGCCAATTGCGTGGTTGGGTCGAAGCACTTACAGTTCGGGTCGAAATTGAGCAGCGGCTGGCCCGTGCGGTTCCAGAACGTTGTACCGCCTCCCCAAAGCGCGGGGTTATTGGTCCGGTCGCGGGCCAACTGCCCGAGCAAGCCGTTGTTGGATGCGGGCGAACGAATCACTTCTCCGCTCTGGTAGCGCAGCACGCCGGCGATGTTCCAGTCATGCGCTGCCCAGGACAAGGCTTTCATGCCCTTGCCGTCCGCGGCGAATCCCGGCGTGGTATAGCGGAACGACATCACTAGAATAAACGGCCGGCTGAACGCCGAAATCTGCTTGTTGTTATTCCGGTTGTAGACGTCGTTGATCAGGACGGGACCCGGCGTCAGGTAGCTGGTGTCGGCGCCCGTGCCGAGATTGAGCTCCTTTTGCCAAGTGAACGCCGAATCCACGGTAAGACCGTTCGAGAGCCGCTTGGTCACCTTGGCTTGCAGCGAATCGTACCAGGTGGTGCCGAGCGGGGGGCCGAAGAATCCGGGGATTCCGAGGAACTGCGGAACCGGCCGCAGTACCTGATTCAGAGGCTGCGTGTTGGGGAATCCGGGATAGACGTTGTTGGGATTGGCGAGCCAGGGGAACCGCGCAATCACCGCGGGCGAACTGATGCGCGTGGTGAGCAGCGCACGGTCCACCGGGTTGGTAATGTCGATTCCCCAGTTCTGCTTCAGACTCACAGGCTCCAGCGAGTTCATGTCCTCGATGGAAAGAACGGGCGCATTCCACCAGACTCCGCGATTGCCCACGTAGGCCGCCTCGACCACCAGGTTGCGGGTGACCTCGCGTTGCAGGCCGATGCTCCACTGGAAGATGCGCGGTGGCCGGCCGGCGTGCCGGTCGACGTGGAAGAAGGGCTGTATGGGAGGCAGCACGCCGGGAGCTACCTCCAGGGGGTAATTAGGACCGAAGTCCGGCCAAACCAGCGGAGGATTTCCAAAGCGATTGCCCACCGCGAACGGATTCCCGTCGCGCAAAAGCGTCGCGGGTTCTCCAAATCCAGGTGAGCTCAGTGTTTTAAAGTCGTTCGCGCTCCGGCCTGGCCCGGCCGTGGGCGAGCCTCCATAAGCCACACCCGCGCCCATGCGCAGAACCGTCTTGGAGTCGAGCTGATAAGCGGCGCCCAGACGCGGGCCGATGGCCCAGGGATAGTTGTGGGCAAACGTGCAGTTGCAGGTGGCTTCGTAAATCACCGTTCCCAGCCGATTGGCCGCCACCGGATTGGGACGGTCAAACGACGCGCTGGACATGCGGCCATACTGTTCCCGCACCAAAGTAAGGTAGTCGTAGCGGAGCCCGTAGTCGAGCGTCAGCTTGCGCGTCACTTTCCAGGAGTCCTGGATGTAGCTGGCGAAGGTATGGTTGCCGAACCGAAGAACAGCGGTGGAGCCATCGTTCAACGTGGCGTTCAAGCCCAGGAAGAAACTGGCATAGGCGAAGCCGGTGGAGGAATTCGTGCCTCTGCCGTCCTGCCAAGGATTCGCGGTCTGCGCTTGCAGGAAGCTGAAAGTGCCATGAGCGCGGGAATAGGTCTTGGCGGGAAATCCTTCGAATTGCGCCTCGCCGCCGAACTTGATGGTGTGGTTGCCCCGCACCCAAGTCAGGCTGGCGTTCGAGGTGGTCTTGATGTCCTTGCCGTACTCGTAAGGAGCAAAATGACTCGAAGTCCAGGTAAACCCTCCCCGTGCGGTATCGCCGGTAAAAGCAATCTGCGGGAACAGTTGCGAAGCGGAGAAGTTCCCGCCCCAGCCCAACTGGCTTTGGTCATACGCCGCGGATAGAAAGCTCTGCTTCAGATACATAAGGCCGGCGCCCAAATGCAGCAGCAAGGTTGGCGTGATGGACTGGTCGTAGTTGATGCGAGTGGTGCGGGTGACGTTGTCTTGTTTCACGGCAGCCGTAATCGGATCGGGGATTCCGTCGGAGGCGGGCGTATAGTTGCGGTTTTCCGAATAAAAACCCGCGAGTTTGATGGT
>JBGPHB010000843.1:0-2990 GCA_041484155.1 Bryobacteraceae bacterium | reverse complement strand
TTCGTTCACGACAACGCGGACCGCTGGATCGCGGCCTACGTTCAGTGCAACTCGTTCCCGTACGAGAACACATACCTGGATCTTGATTCGGAAGTCAAGGATCCTCTCGGAGATCCGGTCTGCCGTATCACCGCCGGTCCGAAAGAGAACGAGCAGCGTGCGTCGAACTACGCCGCGGACAAGGCGGCGGAGTGGTTCCGCTCCGCCGGCGCGATCGAGGTCGTCAGGACGACGACCGGCGGCGCCCCGGAGCTTTCGACACACGCCGTCGGCGGCACTAGAATGGGGGACAACCCGGGGACCAACGTTGTGAACAAGTGGGGCTTTTCGCACGAGGCGCCGAATCTCGGCATCCTGGGCGGATCGGTCCTGTGTACCCATGGCGCGCGGAATCCGACGGGAACCATTCAGGCGCTCTCGTGGCGGACGGCGGAACACTTGGTGAAGAATTGGGACTCTATCGGCGGGTAACGCGCAAGATCGTAATCGTCCTCACCTTCGCGGCGGGCGCGGCCCGCGCGCAGGTGCGCCCGGAAGTGCGCCCGGTGGAGACGGTGACGCTCAGCACGCAACAAATCCTTTTGGGGGAGAAGAACGGCAAGCCCACACTGCTGGCGGGGGAACTGCGCATTCCGGCCGGAGCCGGCCGGTTGCCGGCCGTCATTTTGATCCACGGCTCCGGAGGACTCGCCGAGTATCACGAGCGGTGGGCGCAGGAGCTGAACAGCCTCGGGGTTGCCGCGTTCTTGCTCGACAGCTTTTCTGGCCGTGGGATCACGAGCACCGTAAACGATCAGTCGCAACTGGATTCCCTGGCGATGATGGTCGACGCTTATCGGGCGCTGGGGATGCTCGCGAAGCATCCTCGCATCGATGCGAACCGAATCGCGGTGATGGGTTTCTCAAAGGGCGCCGTGGCGGCCGTCTATTCAAGTAACGAACGTTTCCGGAAGATGTACGCCCCTCCCGATGTCCAATTCGCCGCGCACATCGGTCTCTACACGCCATGCAATGTGACCTATCGTGATGATGATCGGCTTACCGGCAAACCGATCCGCTTGTTCCACGGGCTCGCCGATGACTACGTCCCGATCGGACCATGCCGGACCTACGTGGCGCGCCTCAAGAAAGCAGGCGCCGACGTCACCCTGACCGAGTATCCCGGTGCTCATCACACCTATGACAATCCTGTCCGCAAGGACGACGCGGAACCGCTGGCGCTACCGCAGGCAGTCACCTCGCGGAATTGCCAGCTCCTGGAGGGCGAACATGGCCAGCTTTTGAACAAGACGGGCCAGCCGTTCGACGTCAACCGCGATCCGTGCCTCGAGCGAGGAACGCACATCGCTTACAACGAAGCCGCGACGAAAGCGACCGCGAGGGCCGTGCAAGAGTTCTTGGTTGGCACGTTCAACTTGAAGCCCTGAGTGATCTTTGATGAAAACCGTCTACGCGGATTCTCCGATTCGCTCACTCCAGATGATGTATGCTATACATCATGAGGCGAACGCAGCTCTATCTTGAAACCGATCTTTGGGAAACTCTGAGGATCCGCTCTCGTGAGTCAGGCACTACGATCTCGGAACTCGTGCGCACTGCCGTTCGGGAGCGCTACCTGAAGGGGAGCGCCCAGCGCCGTGAGGCGATGCGCGCACTGGTGGGTCTGCGCCGGGACCGGCCAGAGTTTGCCCATCCCACCTACCTTCGCCGGCTGCGCCAAGGCTCACGGCTGGCGCGACTGTCCGCGCGATGAACATCCTCATCGATTCAGATATCTTGATCGAGGTGACGCGTGGACGCGCCATGGACGTCCTGAAGAGGTGGGAATCGCTCGCCGATTCCGGAGACGCGCTGATGTGCTCTCCGGTCACTGTAGCCGAGTTATGGCACGGTGCGCTACCTCGCGAACATAAGGTCCTCGAAGATCTGTTTGCAGCCTTGGTGTGCCTGTCCATTGATGGTGAGACGGGACGCCTGGCCGGTGACTATTTGCGTCAGTATGCGGCCAGCCATGGAGTGGAGTTGGGTGATGCCCTGATCGCCGCTTCTGCTTCGATCCACAAGGCCGCCTTGTGGACGCGAAACCGCAAGCATTATCCGATGAAGGGTCTCACCTTCTGGTAGGACGCGCCGTGGATGCTTGGTCCTCTCACTCGAAAAGGGGACAGACGCCTTTATTCGCACGACCATTTGGCGGGCTCTGGTAACTTGGTGTTCTGATCTCTTTCTCGAATATCCACAAGCAGTACGGCAAACAGTTGATCTTCGTGGACGCTTCCTTCCAGTTGAACCCCGGCGAGAAGGTCGGTCTGGTCGGCCCTAACGGTTCCGGCAAGACTACCCTGTTCCGCATGGTTGTCGGAGAGGAAGAACCCGACGAGGGCGAGGTCTCGGTTCCAAGAAGGCTGACCATCGGCTACTTCCGGCAGGACGTGGAGGAAATGCAGGGCCGGTCTGTGCTCGATGAGGCCATCGCGGGCAGCGGGCGGGTTGGCGACCTGCATCACGAGCTGGAAGACCTGCATCGGGCCATGGAACATCCCGAGCGAGCCGGCGATATGGACCGTATCCTGGAGCGCTTCGGCCACGTGCAGGAGGAGTACGAGCATCTCGATGGCTACGCGCTCGAAGCACAAGCCCGCGAGGTGCTGCATGGTCTGGGTTTTCAGGACGACCAGATCGACGGCGACGTCGGGGCGTTGTCGGGCGGCTGGAAGATGCGCGTTGCGCTGGCGCGCGTGCTGCTGGGGATGCCGGACGTGCTGCTGATGGACGAGCCGACCAACCACCTGGACATCGAGTCGATCATCTGGCTGGAGCAGTTCCTCAAGTCATTCCCGGGCGCGCTGCTCATGACCTCGCACGACCGCGAATTCATGAATCGCACCGTCTCGAAGATCGCGGAGATCGATGCGGGCGAGATCATCGCGTATTCGGGCGATTACGATTTTTACGAGCGCGAGCGGGCAATCCGCGAGACGAACCAGCAG
>JBGPHB010000842.1:0-2998 GCA_041484155.1 Bryobacteraceae bacterium | reverse complement strand
ACCGTTCGAGCGACATCCCCACGGCGAACGTAGCCGCCCAGGCGATTCCAGCTTTTGGAATGAGCCCCCCGCCGAAGGGCACCTTGCCGATGAGCTCCCGCGCCAGCGCTCGCCAGCCCAACGCCCCCGCCACTATGGACGCGATCTCCGATCTTTGTTCGCGATAGCCCACCGGACGGTCGCTCGCGGCGGCTAACTGAAACGCCATGCGGATCTGGTTCATCGTGAGGAACGCAGCGTCCGAGGTGAACTCGCCCGCGGCCCACGGGATCGAAGTCAGCCCCGGCACAATGTCCGGAAGCGCGGTGGCCAAACAGAATAGTGCGTTTTCCTTTGCCACGGTGCGAATCACATGGTGCGACACCGGTTTGCGGAACGGATACAGGTTGCGCGCCAGGGGCAGCATCAGCTCCTCGCGGGAGCGTAGGATTCGGCGAACACAATCGTCGGGGGCTTCCGGATCGAAGGAGAACGCCTTTCCCGGGCGCAACAGCGAGGATTCGAAAATCTCGACGTCGCAACCAAAAGCGCTGCCGCGGACCAGCATGCGGACCGCTTCGGCACGGCGATCTGGCGAAAGATGAGGCGGGGCGAAATACGTTTCCATGCGCCCCAACGATTCTGTCGAAGCGGCCACCAGACCGACGCGCACGTGTCGCTCAGCTTCTGCACGCAACTCTCTCGGGTTCAGGTTCGAGAGTGCTCGCTTTACCTGGCGAAGGACGGCAAGGGCCATGACACAGAAGGGACTCGAAACATCACCCGCAGGTCCCTCTTCCATTCTAGCCCGATACCGAGCCGTTCGACCGCCACCTCCGGGGAGAAGTACCGCAGTACCGTCTCATTGGAGGGATGGTACTCGAGCGCGGGAGCCACCAACAGCAATCGCGGCAGGCTGTTGCTCAGCGCGACACCGGGAAAGTATCCGCGCCCGAAGAACTCACCGCGATCCAGGTGCCACTTCACCCGCATCCAGTAATCCAGCGCTTGCAGGGGCAGATGAATGTCCTGGCTGGCTTTCACTTCGATCACGGCCAGCCGCCCGTCACCATCCACGGCCAGCAAATCGACGACGCCACGATCCCCGGCAGCGAACTGCGGCACCTGCCCGTAGACCGGACTGGGCTGGAGCGTTGCATCCAGGCGCTCGACTGCGGAGCGGACCTGCGATTCAAGCCAGGCTTCGGGATGCCTCGCATACAGAGGATTCATCCGATCGGCGGCTTCGGCGTGGCGCAAGCGAGCAAGTCCCAGCGCCAACTGCTCGATTTCTTCGACATGCGCCTCGCTCCCGGCGGCGTGTTTATGGTCGAGCCCGAAGACCAGCTCGTCCCCGCCGGCGCGGGCGAATTCCAAACCGCGTACCGCCAGCCCAACCGACCCGTCCACGCGTTCGCGCCGTTCTACGCCATCGATTCTGGCGATGCGATCGACCCACGCCGTGAGCTGCGGACGACTCTCAGCGAGTGGCTGCCGGCACGGATCGAGACGCGTCTCGAAGTTTGTATAGTCGCCGGGCTCGACCACGTCTTCGTGGCCGCTGGGGTCCTGCACAAAAACTTGATAGCGCGCCGCCCGCGGATTCAGGTATTGAACCCGATGGCAGGTCGTGCCCTCAACCCCGGCCGGGACGAAGATCGCCAATCCTTGGACGGCTAGACGAGGCTCACGCAGACGGAGGTAGTCGAGCCAGATCAGCCCGAAGCTTAACGCGGCATCGGGCGCCGGTGAATCGTCCGGAGAACCGATGGCCGCCAGGCCAGCCGTGCCTTTGCGCAGAAACGCGCGTGGATAGCTCGGCGACAAGCTATGGTGCAGATCCGTTTCCGTGCTCAGCTCGATCAAACGCCAATCCGGGAACTGCCGCCGGAGCGATCGCCGAAAGCGCTCTCGATACTTGAGACGCGCGCCGCGGCGGTCCGCGTCGCGATTCGCGGGATCGGCCAGATCGATCAGCGTAACGGTCCCCGTGCGGCGCCCGAAACGCTCGACCAGGAGCTCCAGGCGCCCGCGCCGCTCGAGATGGATGCCACGAACGCGCCGGACCAGGTTTCGCGTTGCGCTCCAGCCTTCGAGCGTAACAACATCGCCCCGGCAGCCGAGCGTAAACGTGTCTGAGGCTATGGGGATCGGGTCCTCGCCCGGTTCCATCAGGACAGGTTGTCGGCTGGCTTTGAGAAAGCGCTCAATGGCCAGGTACGCCTCGTGCGGATCTCCGCGCGTGGCCTTGCCAGCGGCAGGTTGCAACGTTCAGATTATAGTAACCGCGTGGGGAGAAAAGTCTCGCTATCGTCCTTCGTCGTCGATGGCGATCTTCAGGGCTCGCAGGAACTTTTGATCCTGGGAAGTGAGCTTGATCTTGCCCACCTTGCGGCGGCCGCTCTCTGGCTGGGTTCCCAGCTCAATGGTCTCGCCCTCTTCCGACTCTTCGGAGTCTTCGCGCTTGTTGAAACCGATGGTGGCTTCCAGGACCAGGAACACGTCGTATCCCGCCCGCTTGATTTCGCCGATGGCAGCGGCGATGCGGTCGGAATCCGAGAGCGACTCGTTGATCGCGTTCCCGAGTTCCTGCATGAGCTCCTTTAGTCGATCTTCCAAGTGGTTCCCTCTTTTCTGCCCCCGAGGCCACCCTCGCAAGAAGCACCTGGCCAACAGACCCACGCCATGCCGCGTAAGGTCACCTTCAGCATATCACCGATGCAGCACTGCCCCAATTTGCGTATCGGCAGCGAACCGCCAATTCTGTATCGGGCGTTTTTCAACCCAGCTCATACTCGTTTGTTAGGATGAGTATATACCAGCCATGGGCCGCCAGTTTTTGGAAGGACGGGAAAAATGATCCGCCGGTTCCTCGGGTACGTACTGCCGGGGGTAGTGCGCCCGCTGCACGTGCTATGGAACCAGGTGATCGGGTCCGTTTTCATCGTATTGGCGCTGTGGGCCATCCCCTCGGTGATCCGTTACGTGCGCCAGTTTGAAGCCGACGCGGGTAGTGTTT
>JBGPHB010000841.1:0-3007 GCA_041484155.1 Bryobacteraceae bacterium | reverse complement strand
GCGCCAGTGCGCCGAGGAACTGGTGAAGCTCGATGCCGACGGATACGCGATCGGGGGGCTTTCCGTCGGCGAGCCGCGCGCGCTCAGCTTGGAAATGACCGAGGTCACCTCAGCGCTGTTGCCGCGCGACCGGCCACGTTACGTGATGGGCGTGGGTATGCCCGATGAGCTTCCGGAATACGTGGCTCGCGGAATCGACATGATGGACTGCGTACTGCCCTCGCGTAATGCGCGTAACGGGTACCTCTTTACTACAGGCGGCCGCATCATTATTAAACAGACGCAGTATAAAGAAGACCCGCGACCCGTGGACGAAGCCTGCTCCTGCTACACTTGCGGCCACTTTTCCAGAGCGTACCTGCGCCACCTTTTCATGGCTGGAGAGATGATCTTTTCGACGCTGGCCACGCTCCACAACCTGCGCCGGTACCTTGACATCATGCGGGAGATCAGGCAGGCTATATTAGTTGGGAAGTTCCCCGAACTCCTGAAGGCCTTTGGCGACCGGCCCAGGTAAAGCACCTCCAAATGCAATATCTCGGATTCGTCCTCCAGCAGCAGCCCGCGGCTAACCCCGTGACGACCTTCCTGCCGCTTGTGTTCATTGTCGCCATCTTCTACTTTCTGGTGTTCATGCCCATGCAGCGGCAGAAGAAAAAGCAGGCGCAGATGCTTGCGGGCTTACAGTCGGGCGCTGAAGTGCTCACCACGGGTGGCATTGTAGGAACCATCGTGAGCATCTCCGGGGACACGCTGATCCTGCGGGTCAAGCCGGATAACGTGAAGCTGCAGGTGGCACGGAGCGCGGTGTCCAACCTCGTCAACGCTGACAAAACGGTTGAGGAAAAGAAGTAACACTCATGAACAGGAATCTTAAGTTCAGGGTCATCGCCATCGTGGTGGTGATTCTAATCTGCATCTACGGCATCATCGGTCTGCCTAAGTCGAAAGAGGAATTGGCGAACAACTGGAGGAAGAACATTCGGCTGGGCCTCGACCTGAAGGGCGGCAGCCACCTGGTTCTGCAGGTCCAGCTCCAGGATGCCTTCAAAGCGGAGGCGGATACGGCCATCAACCGCCTGAAGGACGAACTGCGGAAAGCCGGTATCGAGTACGTCGACATGTCCCGCAACGAGCCACCGACCATCGAACTGGCCGGCACGATTCAAGTGGACGTTAAAGGTATCCCAGGGACCAAGGCGGGCAATTTTCGCACGATTGTCAATGACAACTTCGGCACCGACTGGATCCTGACGCCGGTGAATCAGACCGATTACCGCATGACCATGCAGCCGAGCTCTTCGCTGAAGCTCAAGGCGGACACGCTGACCCAGAGCATCGGCACGATCGAGCGGAAGATCAACGGCCTGGGGCTGGCCGAGTCCAGCGTGCAGTTGCGCGGCGGCAGCGGACCGGGAAGCGAGGCCCAGATTCTGGTGCAACTCCCGGGCGTCGACGATCCGGCGCGGATCAAGCAGATCCTTAAGACGACGGCCATGCTGGAGCTTGACGAAGTCCTGGGCGGACCGTTCGCCTCCCGCGAGGAGGCCATGGCCAGCAAGGGCGGCATCCTTCCGCTCAATTCGCAGATCTTGAGGAGTGTGACCCGCGGTGGCGGGCCGTCGGAATACTGGATCCTTCCGCGGACGCCGGTGGTCAACGGCCGCGATCTTCGCGACGCCAGCCCGCAGCAGGGCGATCTGGGCCGCTGGGAGACCAATTTCGTACTGACCCAGGAGGCCGCCAAGCGTTTCGAGCGGTTCACGGCGGCCAATGTCGGCAACCGCCTCGCAATCGTGCTCGACAAAACGGTGCTGAGCGCGCCCACGATTCAAAGCAAAATCAGCGACACGGGACGGATTACCGGAGCGGCCACGCACGAGGAAGCCGCGGACCTGGCGCTCAACCTCCGGGCCGGTTCTCTGCCGGCCAGCGTCGAATATCTTGAAGAGCGAACGGTCGGGCCCTCGCTGGGCGCCGACTCGATCAAGGCCGGCTTCTACGCCGGTGTCGCCGGCGTGATCGCCGTCGTTTTCGTCATGCTGGTGTACTACAAGCGCAGCGGGGTGAATGCCACCCTCGCCCTGATTCTGAATGCGATTATTCTGATCGCGGCGCTGAGCTATTTTGAGGCCGTGCTGACGCTGCCCGGCATCGCCGGCTGCATCCTTACCATCGGTATGGCGGTGGATTCGAACGTGCTGATTTTTGAGCGCATCCGCGAGGAGTTGCGGGCCGGCAAGGCCGTGATTGCGGCCGTGGATGCCGGCTTCCGCAAGGCGTTTTTGACGATTATCGATACGCACGTCACGACCATAGTGTCTTGCGCGTTTCTGTTTCTGTTCGGAACCGGTCCGGTGAAGGGCTTCGCCGTGACACTGGTGATCGGTTTGTTCGCCAATGTTTTCACGGCTGTGTTCGTGTCCCGGGCTATCTTCGACTGGGAGCTGGGAATGCAAAAGCGTGTGGTAAGCCTAAGCATTTGAAGTGAATGCAAGTTTTGTGGTACTTTGGAAAACCCGTGTGGGGAACTTTCGAACGGTAGCCGGTGTCTGTTATCGGTAGGCCGGTAGTATAGGCTCAATGGAATTATTCAAGAACACCAACTTTGACTTTCTCGGCAAGAAATGGCCGTTCATCACGGCGTCGTTGGTACTGACTGTGGCAGGGCTAGGGAGTCTCTGGGTGAAGGGTGGGCCGAAGTACGGGATCGACTTTAGCGGCGGCGCGCTTATGTATCTCCGGTTCAACCAGGAACCTCCGGTCGAAAAGATCCGGTCCGCGCTCGCCGATAAGATTCGCGGTGAGATATCGGTGCAACAGATCACCGGCAGGCCTGAAGTTCTGGTTGGTACCGAGATCAAGGACGAGAAAGAGCTGAACGTCAACCGCCAGATCATCGAGGATCAGTTGCGCTCCACCTTTGGCGCCCAAGGCGGTAAGCTGGACCTCAACAATTCATCGGTCGAACAGCTCGCCAATCGCTTGCGCGATCCGCTGTTGCAGG
>JBGPHB010000840.1:0-3016 GCA_041484155.1 Bryobacteraceae bacterium | reverse complement strand
TTACCGCGTACCGCCACCAGCGGCGGGAACCACTCCCGCGTCTGCCCATCGGGCGATTCAAAACCGACCAGCGGATAGTTTCCACGGTCCGCCGTCGCGGTCACGATATGCGTGGTGCCGAAATCGATTCCCAGTTTCATCAGGACCCACCAACATCTGCAATCTTAGCGCCATCGGACGGGCCGCGCGGCCCTCGACCGCGGATGTTGTCCAGGGAGGCCGCAGTTCGACTGGAGTCAGGCAGCAGAAGATCGTAGGACTGGCTGGATGGCTTGGCGTGGTTTGCACCGCGGCCGGTCCTCAGTGTGCCGTCAGCCAGGCGAGCGGGAAGCGCGCGTAGGTGATTCGCTCGTACGCGCTCTTGTCGCCGCGCTCGTAAAGGATCCCGATGGCCCCGTCGCGCAGCACTGTGAGTGAGGAATACGCCGACGGCCCCTCATGCAGCACCTTGGCGACTGGCCACGTCTTGCCGTCATCCGGACTGAGCCGAACTGTCATGCGGACCCGCCTGGTGTCGGCGGGATTTGAAAAAAGGAGGCGGCCGTCACTCTTCTTCCCCGCTCGAACGGCGCGAATCAGGCTAGCCTGGCAGACCGGTTCGATCAGCGCCGGATCGGGTTCCGTCTTCGACCAGGTGAGCCCGCCATCCCGGCTGTGGGCAATCTCGCGGCGGTTCCGTCCGTGATAGCTTCGCATGTTCAGCAGCAGCGAACCGTCGCGCAGCTCGGCCACAGCCGACTCGTTGGTCTTGTCCGCGGCAATCCCGCCGATGTTCCAACTCTTTCCGCGATCGTCGCTATAGATCACGTGTGAGTGCCGCTCCATGCTGCCTTTCCGAACATGATCGCAAGGGATCACCAGCCGTCCGGAGCGAAGCTGAATGCCGTTTCCGGGGCCGGTTGCATACCACGTCCAATCCGGCCGCTTCACCGATGCGGTAATCTCTTCGGGCGTAGTCCATGTGGCGCCGTCATCCCTGCTGCGAGCGATCCAGACAGTGCGGGTCGCTTCCACGCTGGAATCGACGATCTGCTTCTCGACAACATTTCCCGGATTGCGCGTAAGCAGAAGCAGGATGGCGCCGGTTTTCTGGTCCACCACGGGCACGGGGTTGCCGATCGTGTCGCCGCCGAAGTCGGCCAGCACCTGCGTCTTCGTCCAGGTCTTGCCCTGGTCGAAGCTGCGCTTCAAGAGCAGATCGATATCTCCCGAATCGCCGCTCGCGTTCCGGCGTCCTTCGCAGAACGCCAGCAGCGTCCCCTTCTGTGTCGTGATCAACGCGGGGATGCGATAGGTATGGTAGCCATCCTCGCCGGATCGGAACACATCCGACTGCGTAAGCTCGACGCCGGATGCAGGCAGGGCCGCCAGGAGCATCAACAGCGGAATCATCGGCCTTTTTGAGACGGGCATCAATACTTCTCCGGCACAAACCGGTACTTGTAATCGGGCTCGGAATAACCCTTCGACTTCTGCCGCTTGGGCAGCTTGACAGGCCCCGATGGCACGTCCTTGTAGGGAATCAGACTCAGCAGGTGGGCGATGCAGTTCAGCCGCGCGCGCCTCTTGTCGTCGGCTTTCACGACATACCATGGATTCTCGTCGCTGTCGGAGCTGGCGAACATGGTGTCCCGCGCACGGGAGTAGTCGTACCAGCGGCGGTGCGATTCCAGGTCCATGGGGCTGAGCTTCCAAAGTTTGCGCGGATCTTTGATCCGCCCCTTGAACCGCCGCGTCTGTTCGTCCTTGCTCACTTCAAACCAGTACTTGACGAGGACGATGCCGTAATCGGCGATGAGGCGCTCGAAATAGGGGCAGACCGCCAGGAACCGTCGATACTCGGCCTCGCTGCAGAACTCCATGACCTTCTCCACGCCGGCGCGGTTATACCAGCTCCTGTCGAAGATAACCACTTCGCCGGCAGCCGGAAAGTGAGGGACGTAGCGCTGCATGTACATCTGCGACTTTTCGCGTTCGGTGGGAGTGGCCAGCGCCACCACTTTAAACACTCGGGGGCTGACGCGTTCGGTGATGCGCTTGATCACGCCCCCCTTGCCCGCGGCGTCCCGTCCTTCGAACACCACCATGACCTTGGCGCCGGTGTGCTTGATCCAAGCCTGCATCTTCACAAGCTCGGCGTGAAGTTTGACCATCTTCTCCTCATACTTCTTCCGGCTCATCTCGTCGTTCGGCTCTGAGCCGGACGCGCTCCGGACAACCTGTTTGTCTTTGCGGGCCATGCGCTCCTGTCCTCGCGTCCAGGTTAGGGCCGTGGTGACGGAGATGTCAAGGCGAGAGCACAATGCGGGGACAGACGGAATGTTTCCATTCCGCGTGATTTGGCTTCTGCCGGTTGTGTCGCCGAATAGATAACCGGAACGGGGAACGGGCCAGTTCGCTGCTGGGTTAACGAGGACGGGCAGAGCGGAACGAGTAATCGAAGCAGTGGACGACACGCTTCCATTCGATGGTTGACCTCTGAAAATCGGCCAAACGACAGACAAAGGCCAAAAATCGGCGTTCATCGGCGTTAATCAGCGTCCTAGTCCTGTACCTTTGTGCGTAACTGGCCGAAAAATCTCAACAGAAAAATAGGGAACGCAGATGAACGCGGATGAACGCCGATTGTGGACGTCTCCTGAGCGGAATTGTAGATCTGATTCCCCGGATTGGAACTCTATTTCGTTGCGCTCTCTCGGTACATCCGATGCGGCGATAGCTTCGAACATGGCAGTGCCCGGGGATCCCGCTGGACAGGTTTGTACGGCTCAGCGACCTGCTTCTGAAGGCAATGGAGTACCGGCGGCGGACACGAAAGGTTCGCGTTTTTACACGGAAATTTCGGTCCGCGAGAAGACAATTTCAGCAGAAAGAGAAAAGACATCGGTACGCAGATAAATCGAATGTGCGCGGTTTGTGGCCGACACATGCGGGTGACCACATACGAAGACGGAAGCTATCGTGGAGGTGAATGTTTCGGTAAGATGCCCGAGTTTGCGATGCGAAAACGGCCAGG
>JBGPHB010000839.1:0-3033 GCA_041484155.1 Bryobacteraceae bacterium | reverse complement strand
CTTTTCGATCTTGAGCAGGGCCGTCAGCCAGCGCGCAACCGTCGACGGCGGAAGCACCTGGTTGATCGGACCGTAGAACAGTCTCCGCGCGCCCAGACGGGTGAGACACCACAACCCGGTGTCGATGAAATCGCCTTTGGCGATCCGGGCCATCAATTCGTCGCCCAACTGGGTTTTGACCGGAACCGGCAGCAACTCCAAGCTCGCCGCGGCGCGCCACATTTCACGCAGCAGGCTCGGATTCACTCGTGGACGCTTCCCGGCGCGCGGCAATAGCGTCGCTGAGAGACGCTGAAACAGGTCGGTCTGCTGGTTGCGGTTCAGCCCTCCGGCAACGCGTCCCCAAAAGATCCACCATTCGACTTCATTTTGGACCTGGTTGGAGAACTGCAGACCGCTGGCATAGACGCGGCGCGCCTGCTCGATGCGGAAATCGTCGCCGGGGAAGCCGAAGCCGGGGCGAAGACAGAATCCACTTAGGTTCAGCCAGCGAGCCTCGTGCGGCGCGCTGCGCTTGCGGTGGTCGGCCAGCTCCAGCATGCGATCGGCGAGCTTGCGAATCGCCTCCAGCGGCCACGAATTGCGTCCCAGGCCAAGCGTCTGTTCCAGCTTGCCAGGCAACTGTTCGGGCTCGAGGGTGCCCTCGGCGAACGTTGCCGGAATCAGCGCTTCCGCTACCGTCAGCGACTCTTCGCTGATGACTGCCGCGGGACGCGCGGGTGCTTGCGCGGCGGCCGCCTTGCGCAACTCGAATTGCAGACGCCAGCGATGCTCGGTCTCCTTGGAATCCGCCCAAATCTCGAGCGTGCCGACTTCGGTGAGCCGCGCGCCGAGCTTCACCGGCACCAAACGCTCGCCCGCTTTCCCGAAGCGCAGAACGGCATTGAGCGGGGCATGCAAGTGCAGATCACTGTCGTCACGCGCGAACTCCACTACGTCCCCCGCATGGTCTTCGGTGCGCGTGCGCGAGCTATACAGCCGGAACGACACCGCTTTATTCGTGACCAGTTGCAGGTTGCCCGGATCGAGCTCGAGGGTCGATCCCTCTTCGGCGCCGCGCGGCACCATACACAAGGTTCGCAGCGCCTCGTTTTCGGCGCCTCCCAACCCGATGAAGTAGGCGCGCGGCAGACCGCCCCGCACGAGCAGGCCCGCTCCGGTTGCCCGCACATAAGAGTAGTAGGCCGCGCCCACAGCCACCGCCAGATCCAAATCGCGATTCTCGAAGATCACGGGACGGCGGCCGTGCCAGTGCTCCATCACGTCGGCCACACGCTGGCGCAGGATCTCAGGGATGAAGAATCCGCCGTTGAACAAGATCGCGTCCGGCGTGGCGTCGCCGGCGCTCGACAGAAACGCCGCCAGATGGCGCGTCACCGCGGGATCGGACACGTAAGGCAGACCCAACTCGCGAAACGGGCTCTTCTCTTCTTCTTTCGGTTTGTCGCCGAGCTCGCATCCGGGGAGGAAGCCATCGAGGGTGAGTTCCAGCACTTCCTCTCGCAGGATCGCGGCCTTCATTGTCCCGCCCACCAGCGACGATCCGCCGCCGAGCACTGTCACCTCGACGCTTTTCAGATGGGGGTCCGAGAGCAGCTTTTCCTTGGCGGCCGCGCATTGCCTTCGCAGGCCGCTCCGCTGCCGGATCGAAAGCGTTTTGCCGAGCTTCGATTCCACCAGCCAGGCCAGCGTCAGATCCAGGTTGTCGCCGCCGAGTAGCAGGTGCTTTCCCACGGCGGTGCGCGTGAAATCGATATGATCGCCGTCGCGCGCCACCCGGATGAGCGTGAAATCGCTGGTGCCTCCGCCCACGTCGCAAACCAGCACGGTTTGACCGTCGAAAAGACTCTTCTGGGAGCGGGTCAAGTCATTGGCGATCCAGGAATAGAACGCCGCGGCCGGCTCCTCCAGAAGCGTGAGTTTCTCGATTCCCGCCTCGCGCGCCGCCATCACGGTCAGCTCGCGCGCCTCTTCGTCGAAGCTCGCGGGAACCGTCAGCACTACGTTGTGCTCACCGATTGGAGAGCCGTGCTGCTTGGTCCAAGCTTCGGCCAGATGCTTGAGAATTCGCGTCGATACTTCGACCGGGGAAAGCACCCGGCCCGCCGCCTGGGCGTCCCACGGCAGGATCTTCGCCGTGCGATCCACCGCCGGGTTCGACAACCAGCTCTTGGCCGAGTGGACGCACTTGGTGGGAACCAGCGCTCCCTGCTCGCGGGCGAACACGCCGACGTACTCCTGATCACCCAGATACAAGAAGGACGGCAGCGTTCGCTGGGACTCCGTGAGGCCCTGGGCGACGAACTGCGGAACATCCACGACGCGAATCGCCGGAAAATCGGACTCAGCCGCTTCCTTCGGATCGATGAACGCGAGTGCGGAGTTGGTGGTGCCGAGATCGATTCCGATGTTCATCGGCTATTCGATCTCGATTTCAGCGGGCGCGAGCACGTTTCCCGGGCCACTCAACTTGGGCAGGTTCACGCCCTCGGCCCTCCAGCCCTTGTGGCGCAAGGTTCCGCCGTCGGCCTTGCCGCTCGCGGGAACATTGCCGATGAACTTCACGGCCGTGGAATCCATGCCCTGGGTTTTCGTGAACGTGCCTTCCACTCCATCGATCAGCGGCTGAAGGCGCAGATAGCGCAGGAGCGACTGGCGCGACTGCTCCTGGACGTCGCGAACCGCTGCGCCCACCTGCTCGTCGGAGAAGGTGGAAACGTCTTCCATCAGGAAGTCGATGAGGCGCGCATCGCGCTGCAAAATCGCCAGGATTTGCACCGCGCCATCGGCCGGCTCGGTCTGCGGCGCGGGAGCCTGCTTGATGGGTACCACTTTCGAATATCCGAACGCCTTCGCGACATCGGACGGAAGCGTGCCACTGAACAGGATGGAGAAAAAGCTGCGAAATGCCAGGGAGATTCGATTCAAGCGGGAGACCTCTTAGTTTTCCAGGATACCAGCGCGGTGGCAGAATATGGCGGCGCGCTACTCATTTCTTGCACATTCATGCTTCATTCCTTTCAATCACTTCTG
>JBGPHB010000838.1:0-3034 GCA_041484155.1 Bryobacteraceae bacterium | reverse complement strand
TACGATCCTGAAGCGGACCTGATTTACGTCGGCACGGGCAACGCGGGACCGTGGCCCGAGGAGCTTCGAAAGTCGAAAGGTAAGGACAATCTATATGCCTGCTCGGTCCTCGCCGTGAGGCCGGACACCGGTGAGTTGAAATGGTATTTCCAGATGGTTCCCGGCGATTCCTGGGACTACGACAGCGTGCAGCAGTTGATGCTCGCCGATCTCACCGTCAAGGGACGGCAGCGCAAAGTGATCATGCAGGCGAACAAGGACGGATTCTACTATGTGCTGGACCGAGTCACGGGACAGTTCATTTCGGGCCAGCCTTTCGCTCCGGTGACCTGGGCCAAGGGACTCGATGAGCAGACCGGACGCCCAATTGTGAACCCGGAAGCGCACTACGGCGCGGACACAATTACGCTGTCGCCCGGGGCTGGCGGCGCGCATAACTGGTCGCCGATGTCGTTCAATCCTGCCACCGGCTTGGTCTACATTCCCACGTCAAGCGGAAGCACCACTGACTATACGGTGGATCGGAATTTTGTTTACAAACCGGGTCAGAAGAATCTCGGCATCATCCGGGCGGGCCCTCAGCTCGTGGCGTCCGGTGCGGCAAAGCGGCCCTCCCCGCCTGCGATTGGACCACCTCAACCGCCGCCCGGGGAGAGAAATGCTCTGATCGCGTGGGATCCGGTGGCTCAAAAAGAGCGCTGGCGCACATCCGGCGGCGGAAGCATCGGCGGCGGGACGGTGTCGACCGCCGGGAGTCTCGTGTTTCAGGTGATTCCCGACGGGCGGCTCATGGCCTATCGCGCTGACACGGGAGAGAAGCTCTTAGAAATCAAGACAGGCCTGCGCGGCGGGATGGGGCCGCCGATCACGTACCAGATCGATGGCAAGCAGTATGTCTCTTTGATGGGTGGTACCGGCCCGTTCACTCCATCGGTAGGAACGATTCCGGCGCCAACCACAGTGGTTCCAGTGCTGCCCAAGTTGCTGACGTTCGTTCTCGACGGCGCGGTACCGATCCCGGGCCAGTAGGTGGGGCAGCCAGTCATGGCGGCGAGCCGGCCTCCAGGCCGGCTTTCTTTGCCGAAAAAGGGTCGCGCGCTCAAACCGTTTCGAGCGTCAGCGGCTTTGGCTGCCGGCCGTCCACGTCCGTAACGCCGAGCTCGCTCGCGACCGCGGCAGCCACAAGAACCTTGCCGCTGCGTTCCATCAGCGCCGGATCATTGTGCAGTGCAGCAATGACACGGCCGGCGAACTCCGGACTCTCGCTGTTGGATAAGTCGAACCATCCGCCTTTGGCCGCGAGCATCACGGCTTCCGTCCGGACCAGGCCGGGGTAGAGCGACACCACTGCGACGCCGTGGGGCCGGAGCTCGTGCGCCATATCAGCCGTCATCTTGTCAGTGGCGGCTTTTGACACGCCGTAGATTACGTTTCCAATATGTTTCTGGGCCGCCCAGGAGCTGATGTTCACGATGAGTCCGCGGCGTTGCGGCACCATGATCCGGGCGGCGCGCGATGCGCTGACGAACGCGGCGCGCACGCCCGCATCCATCATGCCGGCCCACCGGTGACTGGGCTGTTCCCAGAAGGGCAGGGCCCAGGTGAAGATTCCGTTTTCACTCATCCTCTCGTAGCCACCCCAGGCGGAATTGACGAGTAGGTCGAGCGCGCCCTCGGCGGCGACGCGAGCGAATGCAGCCTCGGTTTCTTCGTCGCGCAGGTGGTCGCAGCGAAGCGGGATCACCGCATCGGGAAGATCTGCCGTCGTGATGGTGCGGCCCGTGGCGAACACCTTGAATCCTGCACCGGCCAGGCTGATCGCTACGCCTTTTCCGACACCACGACTCGCTCCGGTCACCAATGCTGTGTTCATTTCGCCTTATGTTCTCCTCGGCTGATGATACCGAAGACCAGGCGAACTAATCAACCGACTTGGCGGCGGACCTCTTCACTCGACAGCCCACCTTCCTCAACCAATCGTGACCTGGAGCGCTCGATGAGTGCGAGGAAACGAGGGTTGGAACTGAGTGATATCGTCTCTAAATCCGTGTTTTCCAAGCGCAGGAGTACCGCTACTGGCTTGCCTTCTTGGGTGACCACCAGAGGCTCAGTACCAACCCCTTGGGCACATTCAGCAAGCGTCTTGGTCGCCTCGGACATTTCAACCGTTTTCACAGCTCGAGAACTTCCTTTCCGATTCGAACGACGTTTCGGTTTTTTTACACCCGCGGCCAAATTTCGAAGGATAGCTTCGGGCCTTGCCATTGGTAGTATACGCACAAGTCGGCACGGTGAGAGAAGTGAAAAAATGCGGGGACACTGCTGGTGTCGTTGAAAGCGGCAGGGTTAGCGGACACTTGCCCGCAATGTCCCCGCATTTCTTGATGTGGTCGGCTGATCCGCCGCCAGCACTCCCGCCAGAGCGAAGAAGAATGCCGCCAGCGCGGGGCGCTGCTGCATGGGGTAGTCGACGAAAGCGTGGAGGAAAACGGCCATCAGGCCGAGTCCCCATAGGGAGCGCATCGCGGGTCTAGCCAGCAATGCCGCGATTGCCAGCATGACAATCAGGAACGGCACGCCGCCTTCGGCTGCCCATTGCGCCCAATCGTTGTGCGCCTGGTTGACGAACGTCCCGTCATCGAACCGCGCGTAGGCAGGGTAGGCGTCCGGCCATGTCCCAAGACCGAAACCGAGAAGCGGACGATCCCGCGCCATCTCGACGGTGGAGCGCAGCAGATCGGCGCGTAACGAATAGGGGTGGGGTTCCTGCAGCCGCCGCCAGATGGTTTCCCAACCGGCGACGGCGACCAGCGCCGCGGCGGCGATGACGCTCAACAGCGCAACACGAGCGAGCGCCCGTCCCGAGATCCAGCCACGGGCAAAGGCGATCAGCGGGAGTGAGACCAGCTCGATCAAACACAGGATCGCACCGGCGCGGGAGCCAGCCGCGATCACCGAGGCGAATAGCGCCGCCGCCACCAGCACCCACAGGAACGGACGGCGGCGGTCCCATATGGCGGCGGCGATGGCCAGG
>JBGPHB010000837.1:0-3040 GCA_041484155.1 Bryobacteraceae bacterium | reverse complement strand
CTTACAGCTTCTCAGGGCGGGGTTCTGCTTCAGAAAATGTAGAAACGCCGTTGGATTTCTTATTAGAACGTTACTCAAACGGATTCCGGATCTCGACTCCCCGTACAATTCTTCCGCTCTGAAGATCCTCGCTCAAAATCACAGTGCAGTTCGCAGCCGCCGCCGAGCTCACGACCAGTGAATCATAGAAGCTCCAGCTCGTTTCCTCCAGCACCGACAGCGCCTCCGCGTAAAGCGACGCGTCTGGAAAGACCTCACAAAGCGGCAAGAGCACTCGCCGTAAGTAAACTTCGGCGTCCACCGGCGACATTGGTGGCCGGAATTTCCGCAGAGCGACGTTCAGGAACTCTTGAACAACTTGAGAACTGATCACGCCCTCCCGGCTCTCCAACGCCCGTTCAAGCAACTGACGAGCGATCTTTTGCTTGCCAAGCGCTCCAGCGTCGAAGGTATAAACCAGAACGTTCGTGTCCAGAAAGAACCGGCCGCTCATTTACCCGCTCTGGAGTTCATCTCGTCACGACTGAACTTTCGCCCCGCCCGCACGTGGTCGAGTCGGCGCATGAGTTGCCGATATTCATCCCGTGTCCGCTGCCCGCCCGCGTAGCGCTCCAGCCATTCCCGAAAGGCCACATTCAGGGTCTTTTTCTGTTGGAGTGCACGGAGCCTGGCGCGCTCAATGAGATCTGGATCGGCGCTGAATGTGATGTTCTTCATCTGGGGCCACGAAACCAGTGTACACGAAATTCGTGTACCTACGGAAGCTTCGGTTGCGCGATCTCAAACGCCGCGTGCGAGGTACCTGATATAGTGGAACCGTGAAACGCAAACGCCTGCCGGCTCCCGAGACTCCGGTTCCTGAGACCGTGGTCCCGGAAGCGATCATCGAGCAAGCCAGGCGTGCGATTGAAGCGGACCGGATCAAGAAGCCCGCGCAATGCGTGGTGTGCGGCGGCGAATGCGCTC
The DNA here is from genome assembly GCA_041484155.1 of Bryobacteraceae bacterium. GTDB lineage: Bacteria > Acidobacteriota > Terriglobia > Bryobacterales > Bryobacteraceae > Palsa-187. The sequence continues at coordinate 2,074 of JBGPHB010000837.1, read as the reverse complement.
CCACTTCAACCGAAGGCCTGTGCTGGGTATGCCGCCGCCTGAAACTCAGCGCCTGGCGCGACTCTGACTCCCAGATGTCAGCGCAGGAATAAACAGCTCATGGGCGGGTCGATCATTGGGGGCGCAATTGTCGCCTTTGCCATCGCCACGACGATTGGCGCGCAGCCCGCACCCGTGGATGCGAATGTTCTGAAGAACGCCGGTACGCCCAAGGATGCCCTGGCGGGTTCCTGGCTGAGCTATGGGCGCGCCCAGGGCGAAACGCGCTACAGCCCCCTGAGCCAGATCAACGCCTCCAACGTCAACCGGCTCGGCCTCTCCTGGACCTACACGCTCGGCGCCGGCGGCGGCAATCAGGAAGGGACCCCGCTGGTCTGGAACAACACGATCTACGGCATCACCAGTTGGAGCGTCGTTTTCGCCCTCGACGCCCGCACCGGCAAGGAACTCTGGCGCTGGGACCCCGAGGTGAATCAGACCGCGGTCCGGCCCAAGGTCTGCTGCGGTATCGTCAACCGCGGCCTGGCGACCTATAACGGCATGATCTTCGCTCCCGTCATCGACGGCCGGCTGGAGGCGCTGGACGCCTTCACCGGCAAAGTGATCTGGGAAGCGCGCGTGGCCTATCCGCAGGAGTGGTACTCCGTAACCATGGCTCCACGCGTCGCCAACGGAAAGGTGCTGATCGGCGTCTCCGGCGGCGACCATCCCATCCGCGGCTTCTTCGATGCGTACGACACCGCCACCGGCCGCCGCGCCTGGCGATTCTATACTGTCCCTGGCAACCCATCGGACCCCTACGAAAGCGACGCCATGCGCAAAGCGGCGAAAACCTGGGGTGGCGATTTCTACAAAATGGGCGGTGGCGGATCCGTCTGGGACGGCATGGCCTACGACGCGGACGCCGACCTCATTTACGTGGGCACCGGAAACGCCGAACCCTGGGTGGAGAAGTTTCGGGGCGCGAAAGGCTTGGACAATCTTTACACCTGCTCCATTGTTGCCGTTCAGGTCTCCACCGGACAGCTCAAGTGGCACTATCAAGCAGTGCCCAATGACAACTGGGATTACGACGCCGTCCAGCAACTAATGCTCGCCGATCTTACGATCAACGGCCGCCAGCGCAAGGTGCTGATGCAGGCATCCAAGAACGGTTTCTTCTACGTGCTGGATCGGATCACCGGCCAATTCATCTCCGCGCAGGCGTTCACGCAAGTCAACTGGGCGCACGGCTTCGACGAGGCGGGCCGGCCCATGGTGAACAAGGAAGCCTTCTACGATAAGGAACCAATCACCGTCTTTCCGACCGCGGGCGGAGGCCACAACTGGTCGCCCATGTCTTTTAACCCGTCAACCGGCCTGGTCTACGTGCCCACGACTTACGGAAGCTGGACCTTCGCGGCTGGTGATGAAGTGCTGGCCGCGCCCACCGGTCACACCGGGCTGGCACGCGGATTCCCCCCTGCTCGCCCCAACTCGATGCCCTTCCTCGGCCCCGAGCCTCTGGGGACCAATCGTGGAGTCCTCCAAGCCTGGGATCCCGTAAACCAGAAACTGGTTTGGCGCACACCGGGCGGCGGCGGCATCGGCGGTGGGACAGTCACCACGGCCGGCAACCTGGTGTTCCAGGTCATCAATGATGGCAGTCTGCTCGCGTACAGCGCCGACAAGGGCGAGAAGCTGTTCGAGCTTCAAACCGGCCGCACTGGCATGGCTCCGCCCATTACGTACCAGGTCGACGGGAAACAGTATGTCGCGTTGATGGGAGGCCTCGGCCGTCCGGCCGCAGTCGTCGGGCCAAACGATGCCAAGGTTGACGCCCCCCCGCTCCTGTTCGTCTTCGAGTTGGATGGAAAGACTCCGATGCCCCCGCCCGCAGCCCCGCCCCCTCCCTTCGGAGCGCCTCCGCCTCCGCCGAAGACGGAAGCTCACTACTAGAACCGTGTGCGTTAGCGTGGCTGATTACTCGGGGCGTCTGTGAAGAATTCGTTCAACCCGCTCCCTCACGGTCGCGGTTCGGTATCGGCACCATACGCAATCAGCCACTTACCGAACCGCGACCGTGAGGGAGCGG
>JBGPHB010000836.1:0-3055 GCA_041484155.1 Bryobacteraceae bacterium | reverse complement strand
GTCTTTACCGGAGACGTCAGCGGGAATCTGGTGCATCGCGACATCATTCGTCCCGCTGGTCCCACGTTCGTGGCCAGCCGCGCCAAGGATGGTGTGGAGTTTCTGGCCTCCACCGATGTCTGGTTCCGCCCCTGTAATTTTGCCAATGCGCCGGATGGCAATCTCTACCTCACTGACATCTACAGGCAAGTGATCGAGACTCCGGAATCAATTCCTGAGGAGATCCGCAAGAATATCAACTTCTACAATGGCGACACGTTGGGCCGCATCTACCGCATTGTTCCGAACCATCCGTTGCGGCGCGGCGATTTGAAGCCCAATCTTGGATCGATGGATTCGGCCGCCCTGGTGAAGCAATTGGCGAATGCGAATGGCTGGCACCGCCTGACGGCGCAGCGGCTGCTGCTCGAACGGCAGGATCGCTCCGTCGCCCAGGACCTCCGTACAATGGCGTTATCTGGCCCGACACCCGAGGCGCGCGTGCACGCGCTGTGGTTGCTTCAGAATCTTTCCGGACTCGAAGCAGCGGACGTCGAACGCGCGTTGAAGGATCCGGATCCACGCGTTCGAGCGCATGCTTTGCAGGTGAGTGAACCGCTCCTGAGCCGGTCGAAGCCAGTGGCGAACGCAGCTTTATCCATGGCCGATGATCCTGACGCGCGTGTTCAGTTTCAAGCCTCTCTCACCTTGGGCGAGCTGAAGGACCCCCGAGTACTTCCGGCATTGGCGCAACTGGCGCATGCCCGCTCCTCCGATCCATGGTTCCGGATTGCGATCCTGAGTTCCGTCGCGGATTCGGCGTCGCCGTTCTTCCATGCCGTTCTCGCAAAGGGGGAGTCGTGGACCGATCCGAACCTTCTTGTGCAGCTCTCTACTCTGATTGGGGCTCGCCAAAACACCAATGAGATATCGCAATGGTTCGGCGCTTTGCCGAAGTTGAGCGAACCGGATAAGAAGCTGGACGGTCTCACGCGTGGATTGAAACTTTCGAGCGCGAGGAATCTCCAGTCGCCCGGGGCGGAACAAGCTCTCACCAAGCTGCTTACCTCCGGCAGCGAGCCGGTTCAGCGCGCGGCTTGGGAGGCTTCGCGATATTTTGAGCTCACCACCATGCTGCGACAGGCAGGAAAGGATGCGGTTGCCTCCGATCTGACGCCGCCGAAACGCATTCTCGCGATTCGGGCTCTGCGAGGGGGCCATTTCGACTCGGCCGCGCCGGTTCTCCAGCAGGTGATCAAGCAGCATCCCGTGCCCGAAGTAGAGACAGCAGCCATCGATTCACTGTCGGCGTTCGACGAGCCGGCGGCGGGCAAAGCAATTCTGGACAATTGGCGAGGGTATAGCCCTGACGGCAGGAAGCACGCCGTGGACGCCATGCTCCAGCAAAAGAACCGCGTTCCGATGCTGCTCAAGAGCATCGAAGACGAGCGGGTGGAGCGTTCCGCCCTCGATGCGGCGGCTCGCTCGCATCTCTACGATATGCCCGACCCGGAGATTCAAAAGAAGGCTCGCGCGCTGCTGGAAAGCACCAACAGCGATCGCGCCAAGACGGTGGCAAGTTATCGCGATGTGTTGAACCTGCAGGGAGATGTCGCACGCGGAAAGAAGGCGTTTGACGAGACTTGCGCCCGCTGCCACATGCCGCGCCGACAGGGCGGCCGGGTGGGTCCGGATTTGTCGGGTATCAATAATAAGACCAAAGAGGAACTGCTGACCTCAATCCTGAACCCGAGCTTCGCCATCGAGCCCAGATTCGTGAACTATATCCTGACCACCAGGGACGGCCGCATGTACGATGGCGTAATCGCCAACGAAACGCCCGGTTCGATCACACTGCGCGGCGGGTCCGAAGACGGGGATGAAACCGTGCTGCGAAAGAATGTCGGCGAGATCCGCGCCTCGTCGGTATCGCTCATGCCGGAAGACCTGGAGAAATCGCTCAGCAAGCAGGACCTGTCCGACGTGATTGCGTATTTGCGCGGCGGGCTATAACCCCAAGCGTCAGAGCGGGGACGGTTTCAGCCGCACCCCGTCCCCGCTCTGACGCTTGGGGTTATAGGGTTTGGCAGAGAGCAGGTGGTAAACTACGGCAGGAGGGTGAAATGAATCGTCGCAAATTTCTGACCGCCGCCGTCTCCAGTAGTGCAGCCCTGGGGAGCGCAGCTCGGCTCGCGGCCGCCGCAGCCACAACCGAGCATCCTGTTCCTGTCCGGAACCCGCGCGCCACTTCGGGCGATGCGATCGAGCCGGAGTGGAAAGAGCGGCTCAGCATCACCGTCGGCCCGGGCAAGGCCGATCTCGCCGGTTCGACAGAGAAGGTGGTCCAGGCCGCGGTCGATTCGATCGCCCGGTGGGGCGGAGGCACGGTCAAGATTCTGCCCGGCACGTACCGCTTTCGCAACGCTGTCTATCTCCAAAGCAACGTTCGTATTCTGGGCAGCGGGCTAGACTCGGTGATCGTAAAAGAACCCTCGATTACGGCTAGGCTCTCGCAGGATTCCGACTGGTTCGACCAGGAGATTACATTCGCGAATGCGAATGGACTTCAGGTGGGCGACGGCGTTTGTCTGCGAGTGAAGAACATGTCGACGGGAGGCGTGGAGGTGGTCAAGCGCACACTCGTGGCGCGCAACGGCAATCGGTTTAAGCTCGACTCCGGACTGCGTAAGAACGTCTGGCTGATGGGCGAGCCGAAAGTGGAAAGTCTCTTCCCGCTGTTCAGCGGCGAGAACATCGCCGGCGTGACCATCGAAAACATCGCGCTCGACGGCAACAAAGCCAATAACGAAAATCTGGACGGCAACTACGCAGGCTGCATCTGGATGCAGGACTGTAACAAGATCACCATACGCAAGGTGACCGCGCGCAATTACAACGGCGACGGCATCAGCTGGCAGATTTGCCACGATGTGTTGGTGGAGCACTGCATCAGCGCCGGCCATGCCGGTCTTGGCCTCCATCCGGGCTCCGGCTCGCAGCGGCCGATCATGCGCAACAATCGGCTGCGCGACAATGACATCGGCCTGTTCTTCTGCTGGGGCGTCAAGAACGGCCT
>JBGPHB010000835.1:0-3061 GCA_041484155.1 Bryobacteraceae bacterium | reverse complement strand
GCCGTATCCTTGAGCGCGTGCAGGGGCTGAATCTTGTGTTTGCCGCCGCTATAGGGCCGGCGGATGTAGTAAAGCGCGCCCTCCGCGGTCCTCTGAGGCCCCAGAAGATCGTGATTCGCGTCTTCCGCCAGACACTCGATCTCGCCGGAGTCCAGATCCAGCTGCTGCACCGTGAAGGGACCCAGGCCGGACAAGCGTCCCTGGTCGTCCCGGCCCAGTCCGGCGCTTTGAAATACGAGACGGCGCCCGCCGCCGGCCACCCATCGAGGCGCGAGATCGACGGAATCGCCTTCCGTCGTTTCAGAGAAGTCCGTGCCGTCCGTCTGCATGACGGCGATGTTCGAGGCGAAACTCTTTTGATGAAAAATGGATGCCGCGAGCGTAGTGCGTTCCGGATTCAAGGCGACATGCCGCACGCGGAAATCGGCGGTGTGGAACAGTCTCTTTTCAACGCCCTGAGCGTCGACGACGAAAATGCCGCTGACTTCATCGGTCTCGAGGGAATACAGCAGTTCGCCCGGATTTCGGCCGGATGTGACGCCGGTAATCGCGACCCGAAACTCGCCCGGGTCCCCCGGCTGCGACGCCCCCATCAGGCCAGTCATGAACTGAGCCCCGCGGCCCTGTGTTTTCCAAGCATGCCGGCGGTGAATCTGCGAGGCGCGCTCGCGGAGGGAGCGCCCAAACGCGCTCTCGACAGTGGCAGGCGCACCGTCGCCATGCAAGTGCAGTTGTCCCTGTGAAAGATAAGCGAGTTGGCGTTCCAAATTCCATTGTACGGATAGATCGCCGCAGCTTGCCTCAGGTGTTTGGCCGAGAAGAGCCAAGCAAATGGCTGAGGCGGCTCAGCACAACGTTCTTGAAACCGGCGTACGGCCGCGGTCCGGCACATCCGCCCATGAACCGATCCGGCGCCTCAGGTGTGAAAAATTGTTTCCTCAGCCCGCTCCCTCACGGTCGCGGTTCAGTAAGTGGCTGATGGCGCAAAGTGCAGGCACCGAACCGCGACCGTGAGGGAGCGGGTTGAACCAACATCCACTCGTCTAGTCACATACGTATAGACTACAGCCATGACTCTCGGGGATTTACTTCATACCTCAGCGACTAGAAATCCGCAGAAGGCGGCTCTGATCCTCGGCGAAGAGGTCGTTTCCTATGAACAGTTGAATCATTCGACGACGCGCCTCGCCTGCCAGTTTCTTCAAGATGGTCTTCGGCCGGGCGACCGGATCGCGATTCATTGGTCTAACTCAATTGAAGTCGTGAAGCTCTTCTTCGCATGCTTCAAGGCCGGGTTGATTGCCGTTCCAGTGAACATCCGAATGAAGGCGCCGGAGATCGGCTATGTGTTGACTCACTCGAAAGCGGTGATGTGCTTCAGTCAGCCCGAGCTGTCTTCGATGGCGAGGGAGGCGGGTTTGGACTGCCCGATCCACACGTCTCTACCGGTCCCGGATGTGACGGAATCTGCATTGGCGGACGTTGCCGACGATCGGCCGGCTCTGATTCTGTACACGTCCGGCACCACCGCCCGTCCCAAGGGAGTCACTCACACGCATCGGTCCCTGCTGCATACCGCAAGACTGATGTGCGGCGTTGCGCCGGACAGCATGCAGACCGTGCTAGTGATGACGCAGATGATGCACGCCTCCGGGATCAATTGCGACCTTCTGCCTGCGATCCTCAGCGGCGCCACGTCTGTGTTGGTGCCTGCATTCGACGCCGCGCTGATCCTCGACTTGATCGAGCGCCACCAGTGCAGCTACACCATGGGCCTTCCCTCGTTGGTCCAGTTTATTTTAGAAGAGCAGACGCGTAAGCCCCGGGAGGTCAGCTCGCTTCGGACCTTTATCGCGGGCGGCGATTCAGTTCCCGTAGCCACGCAGGAGCGCTTTCAGGCTCTGTTCGGCATCCCGTTACGGGAAGGCTACGGCATGACGGAGAGCCTGCCTTCGATTTTCAATCCGCAGGATTCCATCCGGTCGGGTTCTCTCGGAAAGGTTGTGGATGGCGTGGAAGTTCGGGTGGTCGATGCCAGCGGCAAAGACACGGCCGACGGCCAAACCGGCGAAATAGCCGTGCGGAGTCCGGCGAACTGCGTCGGCTACTGGGAAGATCCCGGGGCCACGGCCGAAGCTCTGCGCAACGGGTGGCTCCATACCGGCGACCTGGGCCGCCGCGACAGCGACGGGTACTACTGGTTCGAGGGCCGTTCCAAGGAAATCATCATTCACGGCGGTTCCAATATTTCGCCACAGGAAGTAGAAGAAGCAATTTACAGCCACCCCGCCGTGTTGGAGGCAGCCGTGATCGGGATGCCCGATCCGGCTTATGGTGAACAGGTCGTCGCCTTCGTGTCGCTCCGCGAAGGTCTTGCCGCCAGCGAACCGGAGCTGCGAGAGCACGCCCGTCAGCGGCTCGCGGATTACAAGGTTCCCGAGCGGATTCTATTTCTACCCGAGCTACCCAAAGGCATCACCGGTAAGCTACAGCGCCGGGTCCTCAAAGACGTAGCGAAATCGGAAACCCCGCCCTGACGGGCGGGGCTGGTCGCGTTTGCAGAAGCCGTGAAAACAATCGCTCAGTCTCCGTAGCCGCGCGTTTAAAGCCCCGCCCGTCAGGGCGGGGTTACGCCAAACTCTCATCCAGAATTCGCAACGCTTCTTCAACCTCCTCATGGCTCAAAATCAGCGGCGGCAACAGCCGCAGGACGGTATCGTGAGTACAATTGACCACCAATCCCCGCTCGAGCGCAGCCAGCACAATCGGCTGCCCCGGCACGGATAGCTGTATCCCGAACATCATTCCCTTGGAGCGAACCTCGGTGATGATGGAATGGCGTTCCTTCAATCTTTCGAGCCCAACCCGCAACTCTTCCCCGATCTCCCGCACGTGCGGCAAGACATCGTCGAGTACCGACAGGAACTCGAGCGCCACGCGGCAGGCCAGCGCCCCCCCGCCAAACGTTGTGCCATGCATACCGTCAGGGAAGCATCCGGCGATATTCTCCGAGAGCAAAGCCGCCCCCAGCGGCAAGCCGCCCCCGAGCGGCTTGGCAACG
>JBGPHB010000834.1:0-3070 GCA_041484155.1 Bryobacteraceae bacterium | reverse complement strand
GCATCGCGGACGAGCAGGCGCGTGAGCTGCAGCGCCTCAAGGATGCGGCCGCCGCCGAAGTCCACGCGGCCGAGGACGCGGCGAACAAGCGGCTGGGCGGCGCGAAGCCGGATAAGTCGGCGGTCGCCTGGTGGGACGACCCACAAGGCGACAAGGTCGCCGGCAAGCTCGCTCGCGTCGATTGCCTGAACGGTGGCCCGCTCCGGCTCACGATTCAAATCGACGGTGGCGGAACGATAAAGCTGCTGATCCGTGAGCCGAAAAAGCTCGTAGTGCAAGGCAAGAGCGAGGCCGAGTTCGGCTGCGGCGTCCAGCGCCCGGTGCGAAAGATCAAAGTAGTGTTCAACGTAAAGGCCGACGCCAAGCTGGACACGGTCGGCGACGTGGCCATGCTAGAGTTTCCCTAATGCCGCGAATCCCTCTGCGGTGGGTGGCGATTGGGATCTTCATTCTCTCGACTACATTGAACTATCTCGACCGGCAATTGCTGTCCGCGCTGGCGCCGACCATCATGGGTGAGTTTCACCTGTCGAACCTTCAGTACGGCGAAATATTTTCAGTGTTTTCGTTTGCCTACGCACTGGTGGCGCCGCTGGCTGGGCTGTTCATCGATCGCGTGGGGCTGAACCTCGGAATCAGTATTTCAGTGATCTTATGGTCGATGGCCAGCGCGGCCACCGGTCTCACCCATACCTTCACTGCGCTTCTCTCCTGCCGGACCGGGCTTGGTATGGCCGAGTCAGCGAGCATTCCCGGCGCCGGCAAGGCGAACGGAATGTATCTCGAATCGAGGGAGCTGGCCCTCGGGACGGCCTTCAACCAGGTCGGTATTACGCTGGGGATGACCGCTGCGCCGCTGATCGTGGCAGTGCTCGCGCCGCGTTATGGCTGGCGCTCCACATTTGTCCTCTGCGGGATGCTGGGGTTCCTTTGGATCCCGATTTGGTTGTTCACATCGAAGCGCATTCCCCCGCGCCCGGCTGTAAGTGTGGTCCCGCCCGCGCGTATCGGCGAATTGCTTCGCGACCGGCGGCTGTGGGGCGTCATGTTCGCGACCGTCTTCCTCATGGCGCTGTACGCGCTTTGGGCCAACTGGACGACGCTCTATTTCGTGCACGAATGGCACCTGACCCAGGCGGAGGCCAATCGCCGCTTCGCATGGATTCCTCCCATCTTCGCCGCCGCCGGCGGGTTTTTTGGCGGGTGGCTCGCGTATCGCTGGATTCGGGGCGGCCTCGGAGCGCCCGCCGCACGGATTCGCGTCTGCTGGATCAGCGCCGTGATCCTGCTGGCCACGGCCGCCATTCCCTTGATGCCCAGCCCGGCTCTGGCTGCGGCGGCCATCAGCCTGAGCTATTTCTGGTCGTTGGCCACCTCTGCCAATCTTTACGCGTTGCCCATCGACTTGTTCGGTCCGGGGCGGGCGGCTTTCGGAATCGCGGCACTGACGTTTGCCTATGGGCTGATGCAGGCGTTCCTCTCTCCCGCGATCGGGGCGATTGTGGACCACGTTGGATTTCCGACAGTCTGCGTCTCGATGTCGGTGCTGCCCCTAGTGGGAGTGTGGACCCTACGAGTCACCATCAAATGAACGTACGGTTGGCCACGCCCGACGATCTCGCCGCGATCGTCTCGATTCAGGCCGCGTCGCCGGAAGCCGCGCGCTGGGATCCGGCGAGCTATCTCGCTTACGAGTGCCGCGTTGCGGTGGTGGAAGGAAACGTCGCAGGCTTTCTCGTCTCGCGTCAAACGGGTCCTGGCGAGCGCGAGATTCTCAACACCGCTGTCGATCCGGCCTACCGGCGACGCGGCATCGCCCGGTGTTTGCTCGAACAGGTACTGGTGGTTCCCGACACTGCATGGTTTCTGGAAGTGCGCGAGTCGAACATCGCCGCAGTCAACCTTTACAAAGCGCAAGGGTTTCAGCTTGCTGGCCGCCGCGAAGCCTATTATGACAACCCTCCCGAAGCGGCTATTGTCATGAGGTTTTTTTCATGTTATTGTCATGATGCGCAGTTGGCCGTCGGTGACCAACAGCCTTGATTGAATGAACGTAGCAACCACTACCCACCGAGCCAGCAAAACCCTACCCATAGACTCGGCGAGGCACTTCACAAATGAAGGAGACCCGTTGATGGAGAACAATTCGCAAGATGAACTCAAAGCGCATCTGATGGCGACGAGCGAGGAATTTCGCGCTTTGACCGGCCAGCACGCCCAGTACCATAAGCGACTGGAAGAGCTCGAAGCCAAGCACCATCTGACCGACGAGGAACAGGTGGAGGAAGTTCGCCTGAAGAAGCAGAAGCTGCGCCTGAAGGACCAGATGAATGCCATTCTGGCCCGGAATAGAGCGCAGCACGTCGCCTGAACCATTGGGTGCGCGAGCAGGATTTGGAGCCGGGCCGCCAAAACGGGGCCCGGCTTTAATGTTTTAAGAGTTATAATTGTAGTTCCCCCCCCGAAGAAGAGGACCTCCGCATGGACGAAAAAGAACGCAGCCGCGCCCTTGGCGCAACTCTGGGCCAGATCGAAAAGCAATTTGGCAAGGGCTCCATCATTCGACTCGGTGCGCAGACGGTCCAGGCGGTTCCCGCCATCTCCACGGGTTCCATCTCGGTTGACCTTGCACTCGGCGTCGGCGGGTTTCCGCGGGGACGCATCTCGGAAATCTTCGGGCCGGAATCCTCGGGCAAGACCACTGTCGCGCTGCATGTGGTGGCCGAAGCCCAGAAGGCGGGCGGCATGGCGGCATATATTGATGTCGAACATGCGCTCGACCCGGCGTACGCGCGCAAGCTGGGCGTGGATGTGGACAACCTGCTGGTTTCGCAGCCGGATTATGGCGAGCAGGCGCTTGAAATCACGAACGCGCTCATCGCCTCCGGGTCGATCGACGTACTGGTGGTGGACTCGGTGGCGGCGCTGGTCCCCAAGGCCGAGCTCGACGGGGAAATGGGCGACAGCCATATGGGTCTGCAAGCCCGGCTGATGTCGCAGGCGCTGCGCAAGCTTACCGGCATCGTGTCGAAGTCGAAAACGTGCCTGATCTTCATCAACCAGATTCGCG
>JBGPHB010000833.1:0-3071 GCA_041484155.1 Bryobacteraceae bacterium | reverse complement strand
TTGCATCGCAAGGTCGGCGACGTCTTCGAAGCCGATGGAGTAAAGCTGCGCCTGGTCGCCGCGCTCGACGATAGTATCTTCCAAAGTGAGTTGATCGTATCCGAGAAGAACTTCATCCGCGCATTTCCCGATCAACAGGGGTTCCGTTATTTCCTGATCGATGGTCCCGCAACACTCAGCGCGAAGCTTGAGGAAGCGCTCTCCGACTATGGTTTCGACGCCGTCTCGACGCCCGATCGGTTGGCGGCTTTTCATCGGGTCGAGAACACGTACTTATCCACGTTCCAAGCCCTGGGCGGACTGGGACTGCTCCTCGGCACGCTAGGCCTGGGCGCGGTGCTGCTGCGGAACGTCATGGAGCGTCGCAAGGAGTTGGCCCTGCTGCGCGCGGTAGGCTACCGCCCGGAGCACCTGCGAACCATGGTGATCGCCGAGAACGCGTTCCTGCTAGTGGCCGGAACCGCGATCGGAGCAGTCTGCGCCCTGGTCGCCATCGCACCCGCATTCACCGAGCGCGGAGGCCATCTTCCGAATCCGTCGCTCGCGCTGCTACTGCTGGCCGTGCCGCTAGCCGGAATGATCGCATCGCTCGCAGCCGTGCGAGCCGTCACGCGAGCTCCATTGCTGGAAACACTCCGGGCGGAATAGAGTAAGCTGCGATTATGAGGCCCGCTCTCCTGTTGATCCTTGCGGCCGCCGCGCTCGCCGAGAACTGGCCGCAGTGGCGCGGGCCGAATCTGAACGGCGTCAGCGGCGAAACGAACCTGCCGGTGAAATGGGGACCGGCGGAAAATATCGCCTGGAAGCTCCCCCTGCCCGGCTGGAGTGGATCGACGCCAATCGTCTGGGGCGATCACATTTTCCTCAACGTTTCAGAGGGCGGCAAGCTGTATCTGTGGTGCGTGGATCGCCGCGGGCCGAAGGTCGAATGGAAGCGCCTGCTGGGTGACGGCGATCACCGGGAAATGAAGCAGAACATGACGTCCCCCTCACCGGTCACCGACGGAAAAAATGTCTGGATCATGACCGGCACCGGCGTCCTCAAGGGTTTCGATTTCGCCGGCAACGAAATGTGGGGCCGGGAAATTCAAAAAGAGTACGGCCGGTTCGGGCTCAGTTGGGGCTACGCGTCGAGCCCCGTGCTGTATGAGGATTCGCTTTACGTACAGGTGTTGCACGGCATGCGGACCAGGGATCCGTCCTACCTGCTGCGGGTCGATAAGGCGACGGGCAAGACACTGTGGCGCGTCGAGCGGCACACGCCGGCCAGATTTGAGTCGCCAGATTCGTACTCGACGCCCGTGATCGCCAAGACCGGCAAGGAGGTCCAGCTCATCGTGCTCGGGGGCGACGTGGTGACTGGACACGACCTGAAGACGGGCGAAGAGCTATGGCGCGTCACCGGCTTCAACCCTTACAACGACGGCAGCTACCGCACCGTCGCGTCCGCCGTCTACCAAGACGGCGTCGTATACGCGCCATCCAAGGAACGCCCCGTTCAGGCCTTCAAAATCGGCGGCCGCGGCGACATCACCGGCAACGTCCTCTGGAAGTTTAACAACGGCCCGGACGTCCCCACGCCCCTCGTGGATGGAAAGTATTTCTATTCGATCAACGACCGCGGCATCGTCTATTGCCTGGACGCGCAGACCGGCAAGGAGATTTACGGCCGCCAGCGCATCAAGCCCGGGACGTATTCCAGCTCGCCAATTCTAGGGGACGGCAAGATCTACATCACCAATGAGGATGGTCTCACCACCGTACTCAAAGCCGGCCCGCAATTCGAGATCCTCGCCGAGAACAATATGAACGACTACAGCTTGAGCACGGTAGCAATCTCCGAAGGCCAAGTCTTCCTACGCACCGCCCAAACCCTCTACACCATCGGCAAACGTAACGCAGGCCCCGGCCTGCAGCGCTAACGAATCGACCATCATTTTCCATGTATCCCCGATGGACCTTGGCACATCCAAACGTTGTACGATAGTTTCATAGGCTTTTAACGGACTGGGCGGGGATGTCAGGTATGGGCCGAGGCTGCGTTTCCATAGTATTGTTCAGCGCTATTCTGGCGGCGAAATCGCCGGAATGGGACCGCGCCCACGAACTGTATCAGCGCACGGATTATAACCAGTCCCTGGCCGTCCTTCTTCCCATCCACCAGAAAGACGCCGCCACCCTCCAACTGATCGGCCAGAACTACTTCATGCTGGGCGACTACAAGAAATCGACCGACGCGCTCGAAAAGGCTTCGGTAATGGAACCCGGCAACAGCGCGCTGTTTCATTGGCTCGGCCGCGCTTTCGGCCGGCGCGCGGAAATGGGCAGCCCGTTCACCGCGCCCGGCTACGCAACCCATTCCCGCCAGATGTTCGAGAGGTCTGTGGCGCTGGACCCCTCCAATAAGGAAGCGGTGAACGATCTGTTCGACTTTTACCTCCAAGCGCCGGGGTTCCTGGGCGGCGGAGTGCACAAGGCCGAGGACCTGGCGTTGCATATCGCCCGGATGGACCCGGCCGAGGGCCACTACGCGCAGGCTCAGATCGAGGACAAGCGCAAAGAGTTCGATAAGGCCGAGACACATTTGCGGCGGGCAGCCGAGCTGGCTCCCAGGCAGGTGGGCCGCGTGTTGGATATCGCGATGTATCTGGCCAAGCGCGGCCGAATCGGTGAAAGCGAAGCCATGTTCGACCAGGCGGCGCGCATGGCCCCCGACAGTCCGAAAATCCTGTTTGAACGCGCCAACACCTACATCAAGGAGAAGCGCAATCTGGATGAAGCCAAGCAGTTGCTGGAGCGCTACATCCGCTGTCCGCTGACTCCCGACGATCCGCCGCGCGACCGGGCCGAGGCGCTGCTCAAGAAAATCGGGGCTTGATGGTTCACGGCGAGGCCCTGCGCTGCAGCTTTGAGGCGCTGCGCGCGAACAAGTTCCGCGCCTTCCTGACGGCTTTGGGACTGGTGATCGGCAACGCGTCGGTCATCCTGGTAGTAACCATCTCGCTCACCAGCCGCGACTACATCCTCGATCAGATCCAGCGCATCGGCTCCAATCTCGTGTACGCGCAATA
>JBGPHB010000832.1:0-3086 GCA_041484155.1 Bryobacteraceae bacterium | reverse complement strand
TCACCACCGCCGCGAGGAATTTCGCCCGTTTGTCGGCGCCGACCACGTTCAGCGCACCAGGCAACGCCCCCAGAGCCGAAGCCAAGTCCGCCGCAAACTGTCGAACCTCGGCGCCGCGCATGCGCAACCGGTGTTCGGCATTCGCGCCCGTCAAAGAGAACTGGCTCTCGACCGCATACAGCCGGTTGATCTTTTCAAGATCCCGTTCAGATTCGACGCGGCGGCGCTTGGCAAACTGCTTGGTCGGGAGCGGCGTCGTGGAGTCGAGCCCCAGGAAATCGGCATCGAGCGCGACCACGACTTTGGCCTTATCGAACTGCGGATGAACTTCCACCGCCTGGCCAAACGCGAGCATCGCGCCGGCACGCTCGTTGTCGCGCGAGATGGCCTCGTATTCGACCCACTTGGCTTTCGGGAACTTCGCCAGCGCCTGGGCGCGCAACGCGGCCAGCGACGGCGAAGTCACCGTCTCGCTCAGAAATCGCAAGCCCGAGCCGTCTCCCAGTGCGAGCGTCTTGACGTAGGCTTCGAACTTCTGCCAATTCGATTCCCCGCCCTTTTCGAGAACTTTGGAGGAGCGATCCGGATCGTACAAGCTCAGTACCGACGCCTGATGCATCGCCGTGGCCGCGCCCAGACTGGCCGGATGATCCGGATTCCCTTCGATCTTAGTAGGACGCCCGTCGTGCGCCTCGACCACCAGTCCGGTCGCCTGCCCGCCCAGCGACATTACCGTGCTGTAGAGATACTTCTCGCCGGGAATGAAGTCCTCGACGCCCTTAGAATACGGCATCGCATGCTGCACCGGCCGGCTGCACGCCGTCAACCCGGCGAGCCCAAACGACGCCGCCATCAACTTCAGTACGGTGCGCCGGGAATTGCCGTCCAGCATCTCGCTGGCGTTGGCCGGGAATTCGCGCTGCACCCACTCCCGGAACGCGGGAGTGTCGGCAAGCTGGTCTAAGCTGCGCCAGTACTTGGGCCCGCTCAGGTTTCCGGTCTTGATGTTAATCAGACTCATCGGTGACACCCCGAGCAGTTGGTTGGTGGATTCAGATGCTTTTGGGCGATGATCTCGCGCCCGATTTCGGCCGGATCCCGATCCGGCACCCAGTCAAGTTTGGTCACCAACTCGGCCGGTCGCACCCTCGGCGCCGGATCGCGGTGGCACTCCAGGCAAAACGCCATGTTGAGGGGCTTGTCCTGGTGAACTTCGATCATCTGGTCGATGCGGCCGTGGCAGCTTACGCAACTTACGCCCGCCGTGACGTGCGCCTGGTGATTAAAATAGACGTAATCGGGAAGCTGGTGAATTTTGACCCACGGGATGGGCTGCCCGGTCGCGTAGCTCTGGCGAACCAGCTCCAGCCGGGGGCTGGTGGGCTTGACGCGGGTGTGGCAGTTCATGCAGGTCTCCGTCGCCGGGATCGCGGCGTAGGCGGCCTTGTAAACGGTAGAGTGACAGTAGAAGCAATCCAGGCCCATCTGGCCGGCGTGCAGTTTGTGGCTATAAGGTACCGGCTGTACTGGCTGATAGCCCGTGTCGATTACCGTCGGATAGGAGTAGTAGGTGTAGGCGCCGATGCCGCCCAGCGCCCCCAGGCCAATCACCGCGCCTGCGACCTTGAGGATGATGTCAGCCGATTTCGGAAAGATGGCAGCCATGGCCCTTAGTCATTTCTATCATAGCAGCAAACCTTGCGCAAGAGGAGCAGAAATTCTTGTCTGACCGTAAAAACTACGGCACTGCCAGGTACTTCGGTAACTTGAAGGTTCGACCGAAGTTGATGGTACTCCACAACTTGTTCTTTCTAGTGCTGACGTGTGCCGCATATTTCTCTCTGATTCCACGATTCGAAAAGCTCGTGGCGGACGCGCAGGATCGAGAAGTAAGCATCGTTCAGCAGACTGAACAGGGTAAAACCGTGACCGAAGTAAAATCGTCGCAGCGTTCATATCAAGAGGCGGTGGCACGCGCCAAGCTCACCTTATTCCTGGTCCTGGGCAGCATTTACGTTCTGGCCGTATTACTTCTCGAATCGGCTATTATGCCCCTCTATGTCTATCGGCCGTTAAGGCGAATGCTTGAGGCCGATAGGGCCACGCAATCCGGCAATCGGGATCGCGAGCTGATCCCTTCCGAGGAGATTCTGGGCGACGAAATCGGGCAAATCATGCGGTCCCGAAATGAAACCGTCGCGGCGCTCCGGCGCCGGGAGGACGAGTTGGCGACCGCCCTGCGCCGTCTGGAAGAGCAGGACCGACTGGTGAGCCTCGGGCTGCTTTCGGCCAGCGTGGCGCACGAACTGAACACTCCGCTCACGGTATTGAATGGGTCGATCGAGAAACTGATCGAGACCACCCACGATCCGCACACGCTGGACCGGCTGGCGCGCATGCAGCGCGTCGCGCAGCGGCTCCGCCGAATCAGCGAAAGCCTGGTGGATTTTGCCAAGACCCGCAGGCAGCGGATGGAAACGCTGGCCGTGCGGCCGCTCATCGACGAGGCGTGGGGGTTGGTCGCGATTGATGAAAAATCCTCCGGCGTGGAGTTCAGCAACGCAGTCCGCGCCGAGGACCGCGTGATCGGCAATCCGGATCAATTGGTGCAGGTGTTCGTCAATTTGTTAAGAAATGCCCTGAACGCGATCGAGTCGGCGTCGGGGCGGATCGAAGTGCGTTCCCGCCGCCAGGAGCGCAGCGGGCAACCCTGGATCGCGATCGCGGTGGAGGACAACGGCCGCGGCATCCCGGCCGACGTGCTGCCGGAGATCTTCGACGCGTTTGTGACCACGCGCTTGGATGCCAGTGGGACGGGATTAGGCTTGACGGTCGCCGAAGGCATTGTCACCCAGCACGGCGGAACCATCTCGGCGAGCAATCGTGCACAGGGCGGGGCCTGCCTGGAAGTGTCGCTGCCTGCGCCCCTATCCGTCAGTTCATCGGCCTCGAATGAATACGAAGAGCGCGAATAGCTAGCCTCTCGTCCTGGAAGTTTTAATAGGAAATTCGACAGCTTGATCGCGGAAGTTTCTAGGCTTCTAAAACAGAACCCCGCCCTAACGGGCGGGGCTTGTCGTGCATCC
>JBGPHB010000831.1:0-3092 GCA_041484155.1 Bryobacteraceae bacterium | reverse complement strand
GGGCCCATCCAGCACCAGGAACGCACGCAGCCGTGCGCCGCTGGCCCCACGGCACAAGTAGCGCATACCGCTGAGATTGCCTTCGCCCTCCTCGCCCACGTTGGCGACCAGCAGGGGAACCAGGGACGGGTCCTCCAGCGGTGGCGCCGCGCGCCATGCCGCCGCCAGCGCCAGCAGCGCGGTGAGACCGGCTCCGTTGTCCGAAACGCCCGGACCGAGCAGGCGGCCGTCGTTGGCCACTTTGATCTCCTCCGCCACGCGCGGCGCAAGAACCGTGTCCAGATGCGCCGTCACAGCCACCGAAGGCGCGTCCCCCCGGCCGGCGAGCGATGCGACCACATTGCCCGCGCGATCCAGTTTCGCTTCCCAACCCAGCGAGCGGAAGCGGTCCGCCATCCATTCGGCGCGCTTCTGCTCGAAAAAAGTAGGCGCCGCGACCCGGCAAAGTTTCAAATGCTGTTCGTTGATCCAGGCTCGCTCCCGCCGGAACCAGTCCAGGCAGGCACGCACACTGGGAGACGCGGCCAGGTCGACAACGGACTGGGCCAGCAAAGGCATCGGAGTCTCTAGTCTAGCTCACGGCCCCGAATGACTCTTATTGGTGTCCATTCGTGGCCTCAAATCTTAGCCTTCGGGTACCGCCCGCGCATCCATTCCACGAATTTCTCGGGCGCGGCCATCGTCGAGAGCCGGCCCTGGCGCACCAGCGCCCAGTCTTCGAACTTTTTCGACTGCTTGACCTCAGCGAGCGTGGCCGGCGGCTCCAGTCGCCCGGCGAATTCGAGCTCCACTACCGCCGATTTCGGATTCTTCGGATCGGTCCGCGGTTCCGAACGTACTACCGCCATTCCCACCACGCCAGACACGCCTCCGCTGTGATAGAGGAACACTTTATCCGCCGGACGCATCTCGCGAATGGCACGTACCGCCTGGGGATTGGTGACGCCGTCCCAGATCGTCCTCTTTTCACGCTCCAGGTCGTCGATCGAATACGTTTCAGGATCGGTCTTCGCGAGAAAGTAACTCATAAGGCGAACATTGTACAATAGATCTAGCTTGTCGCTACTGGCGGCAAGGCCAGGAGGCATTCCAACCGTGGTCCGGAGAACTTCCACCGAATTCGTGGCCCTGGCGATGTGCCTGTGCGCAGCCGGATTGGCTCAAGTGGGATTGGCTCAAAAAGACGCCCCGCAGGCTCCACCGGTTCCCGAAAGAGTGGAAGCGCCGAAAACGATGCCGGGAGCCCCCGGCGCTCCCAACGCGGACACCACGGGCCTGGCCATCGATCCCAGGACTTACGTGATCGGTCCCGAGGACGTCCTCTACGTCAGCGTGTGGCGTGAGGCCGACTTTAGCCGGCCGGCGGGCGTTCGGCCCGACGGAAAGATCACCATGCCGCTCATTGGCGATTTGCAAGCGGCCGGCCTTACTCCGGAGCGTCTGGCGGCGCAGTTGACGCAAGCTCTTTCCGAATACATCAATAAGCCGGAAATCACCGTGACGGTCGCCCAAGTGAACAGCAAGAGATACACGGTGGTGGGTGAAGTGACTCGCGCCGGTGTGTTCCCGCTGGTGGTGCGAACCAAGGTTTTCGACGCTCTGGGCAGTGCGGGCGGCTTCCGGGATTTTGCCAACAAGAAGGACATCATCATCATCCGCGGGGACCAGCGGCTCAAGTTCAATTGGAACGAGGTCGTGAAAGGGAAAAAGCTCGAGCAGAATATCTATCTCGAGAACGGGGATACCATTCTCGTCAAGTAAGCGGTGTACAGGAGTCCATGCGATGCAGCCAAACGATAATTACAGCGTTCCTCGAAGGGCGCTGGATGTCGACGATTACATCGACATTGTGCGTCGTCACAAGGGATGGATTTTCGGGCCCTTCCTGTTTGCCCTGGTGGCAAGCGTGGTCGGCGTCTACCTGTGGCCGGACACCTACGTCTCGCAGGCGGTAGTAAAGATCGTGCCCCAGTCGGTGCCGGAGAACATGGTCCAGTCCTCCATCAACCAGCAGATGTATGACCGCATCCTCTCCATGCAGCAGGAGATCTTGAGCCGCAACACTCTGACCACGATCATCCATACCTACGATCTCTACCGGCGCGAGCAGAACCGCATGCCGATCGACGACGTGGTCGAGGACATGCGGAAGAAAATCGAGATCGTTCCGGTGGCGCCCGCGGTTGGAGGGAGCAATCGTGCGGTGCCGGCATTCGGGGTGCGGTTCTCCTACGAGGACCGGAACAAGGCGCAGAAAGTGGTCCAGGATCTGGTGGGGAAATTTCTCGATGAAAACACCCGTAACCGCTCCAATGCTGCGTTCCAGACCACTCAGTTCATGCAGGACGAATTCGACCGCGCCAAGAAGGAATTGGATGAGGTTGAAGGCAAGCTGGCGGCGTTCCGCGTCGCCAATAATGGCCGCCTGCCGGACCAGGTGGATTCCAACATGCGGCAACTATCGGCGCTGCAGGCACAGGCGAGCATGCTGGAGAGCGCCATCAACCGCGCGACGCAGGACAAGCTGCAACTGGAATCCAATCTCCGGATCTATAAGGAGCAGCTCTCGACCTTGAAGAAGGAGCCACTGGACACCGCCGTCATGGCCGTCCAGAAGAACGAAAGATTGGCTGAGACGGAACGCGAGGTTCAGAACTGGGAAAGCCAACTGACAGCAATGCGACAGCATTACCGGGACACTCATCCCGACGTTCAGACGGCGATCGGCCGGCTGGAAGCCGCAAAGCTGAAGCGCGATGCAATCCTTAAGGAAGAGAGTGAGAAAAAGCCCGAAACGCCCGCGCCACGGCCGGTGAGTCCCCAAGTCGTGCGGGAAGCGCGCGACCTGGACGCCGCCGCCCAGCGCCTGCAGAGTGCGATTGAGGGCAAGGACCTGGAACTCCAGCAATACAGCAAGGAAATACAGCGCACCAACAGCAACATCCAGGCCTACCAGGGCCGCATAGAGACAGTGCCGCTGGGTGAAAAACAATACGGCGATCTCGTGCGCGACCGCGAAATCGCCAGGCTGAAATACCTGGAACGGGAAGAGAAACTGAACCGCGCGCGGATATCCCGCGAAATGGAAGATC
>JBGPHB010000830.1:0-3104 GCA_041484155.1 Bryobacteraceae bacterium | reverse complement strand
CCTCTCAATGCGAGGCGGTGGCTTCAAGGACTCTACAAACAGATCGATTCCTTGGAGCGCTTCCCGGAGCGTTGCGGGCTCGCCCGGGAACGAGAGTACCTGGAAGAGGAACTCCGCCAGCTTCTCTTCAAGTCCCACCGCATTGTCTTGCGAATCGATAAGGCGCAGTGGACCGTCTATGTGCTCTACGTTCGCCATGCCAGACGTCAAGCCGCGGGGGAGTTGGGCGGGGAGGAAAATGATTGATCATTGGTCTCGATGTGCCTGCGACGAAGCTCGCGAATGAGAGACCAGGAGCCGCAATGCCCATGAACCCGCCCCATGAGGCCGCCTCACGCCGGAGATGGCCCTGCGCATTGAAAAGACTTTTGGCCCCGAGATGAACCATCTTCTCCGCATCATGCAGCCTGTTTGCCTCGTTGGGATATATGGTTGGTCGCGCATCCTTTGTTCACCGCAACCGCGGCTCTGCTGCTCGCCGTCGGTATCAGCGCGACTACGCTGATCTTCAGCGTAGTCAATGCTCTCTTGCTGCGGCCGCTGCCGGTGATGCATCCGGAGAATCTTGTCAGGGTGATCGAGGTCCATCCGAACAACTTTGTCATGTGGGACCTGTCTTACGACCTCTGCAAGGTGCTTGCTTCCTGGGACCCAAGCCTTTCCGAGGTGATCTGTCAGGGCGAAATGGACCTGGCGTTTAGCGACGGCAAGTCGACCGAACGCGTGCAGGTCCACTTAGTCTCGCCGAATTTCTTTTCTTCTCTAGGCGTGCATGCCTTGCTCGGCCGTGTGCTCACCGCCGAGGATGAACGCACCGCGGCCCAGCGCGTCGTGCTCAGCTAAGACTTCTGGCGGAGGCGGTTCCGGCGCGATCCTCCCCGGAACGCCTCAGGGCGCTATCGATTATTGTTGAGCCCGTCCACGCAACCCACACCATTGACGTACTCGGCGTTTTACCGCGCGACGAGGCGACGTACAAGTGACGAAAGCATGCAACCGCCTGACCATTCTCAGACCGTACGGTACGCCCCCAGTGGACGTAACGCCGGATTGACAAACAATAGGAAACTGCTCTAACGTCCCGCTGCCGATGCGGACCGATATGCGTCCGCCATGGCCCCGGCGTCTACCACGTCCACAAAGCGGGAAACTTTCCCGCCACGAATCGTGAAGCAGTGCGCCACCGGCGAGTCGATCTTCTTACCAGTCGCCTTGACTGTGGCTGAATAACGGCCGAACGTCGCCACCTGATCGCCTTGCGCGACGAATGTGTCGACCGTCAGCTTCTGATCGGTTTGGGTGGCGCCGAGCGCCTCGAAGAACTGCGTGGTCTGGGCGATGCCTTTCCGCTTGCCGGCGTAGGGGATAATCGCGGGACCTTCCATGGTCCACTCGACGTCGTCGGTCAGCGTCCCAAGAATCGTTTTCATATCGCCCTGTCTGAACGCGTCATAGAGCCTCTGGATCAGGGTTGTGTTTTGCTGTTCACTCATTTTCGGGCCTCCAGTGGAATTATACGTGCCCGGAGCCGGATTGGATTGGGTGGCTATGGAGCCATTCCCGCATGGTAGACGTCGTGCAGCCGGAGCAGTCCCACACAACGGCAAGTGGCTGTGTCCACAACCGGCAGCACCGAAATCTGCGATGGGCGATTCTCCATTACCTGCAAAGCCTCGTGCAGGGTGGCTTCGGGATGAATCGTCACCGGGTTCCTGGTCATCACATCGCCGACTCGCAGTCCGCGAATATCCTCGTGAAGGTGCAAAGCCCGCCGCAGGTCACCGTCGGTGACCAGACCCACCAGCCGCCGGCCCTCGCCAACCACGCAAGCGGCTCCCATCGGACGTTCGGTCATGGCGATGATGACTTGCTTGATGGGGTCCTCGACCCCGGCCCACGCGACGTCATCGTCGGTCTTCATCACTTCCAGAACACCCAGACGCAGATTGCGCCCGAGTTGCCCGGCGGGATGGTTTTTCGCAAAGTCTTCGGGCCGAAATTTACGAGCCAGCATGAGTGCGATCGCCAATGCGTCGCCGAGAGCGAGCGCCACGCTGGTACTGGCGCTGGGAGTGAGGTTGTGCGGGTCGGCTTCGGTCTGGATGGAAGCATCCAGCACGATATCCACTAACTTCGAAAGCGGGGAGTTCACGTTCCCGAGAATCCCAATCAGGGGAGATTGCAGCTCGCGCAGCACCGGGACGAGTCGAAGCAGCTCTGCCGTCGAGCCGGATTTAGAAATGAAGATAGTGGTGTCGCGAGGCGAATAGATGCCGAGATCCCCATGCGCCGCTTCTACCGGATGCACAAACACGGCGGGTGTTCCGGTGCTCGAAAGGGTCGCCACGAGCTTCTCCCCCACCCGGCCGGACTTGCCGATTCCGGTGACGACGACTTTGCCGCCTTGAGTAAGGATGGATTCAACGGCCCGCAAGAACTGATGGTCCAGTCGCTGCGCTGCGGCAAGCACGGCCCTCGCCTCTGTTTCCATCACCTCGCGGCCGACGCCGACGGTGTCTAGCAATCTAGATTCCTCGTGGAACCCTCAGCTTATCATGCACGACCAAAACGGGCTAAAAGCCGGTAGCTGGAGTAACCTACATTCCTGAACAGAACCCCGCCCTGACGGGCAGGGCTTTGCGGGTTTGAGCACGTCCACGGCATTCATCAACCACGCCGGAAAGCCCCGCCCGTTAGGGCGGGGTTAGCCTACCGCCCTTAAAGGCGGTGGGCTTAGACCTGGAGGCAGGAGCTAAATTCCTCCTGGTACAATCATGTGACGTTCTATGCCTCCACCGGTCGTCCAGCACTGCCCGAAGTGCGCGGGCGAGGTTCGCACGGGCTGGCGGGTCTGTCCCTCTTGCGCGACGCCGCTCGTGGCGGAAACCGAAACCGTATTCCTGGAGTCCTCCCCGTCTTCTTCGAGCAGCGTTGAAGAAGGCCGCTTCCCGGCGGGCACGGTACTCGCGGGCCGCTATCGCGTCTTAGGGTTGCTCGGCCAGGGCGGCATGGGCGAGGTGTACCGCGCCTATGACCTGATTCTCAACCAGGCCGTCGCGCTGAAGTTCCTCGCGGGCGCCAAATTGAGCGAATCCGCCCTCGCT
>JBGPHB010000829.1:0-3107 GCA_041484155.1 Bryobacteraceae bacterium | reverse complement strand
CGTTGCGCTCCGCGCGCTCGCCCACTTCACTGAGGCGCTCCTCGCGCACCATGTCGATTCCGATTTCGACCAGGTCGCGGATCATCGATTCGACGTCCCGGCCCACATAGCCGACCTCGGTGAACTTGCTCGCCTCGACTTTAAGGAACGGCGAGTTGGCGAGCCGGGCCAGCCGCCGCGCCAGCTCCGTCTTGCCCACGCCGGTTGGACCGATCATGAGGATGTTCTTCGGCATCACCTCATCGGCCATCTCCGGCTCCAGTTTCTGCCGGCGAATGCGGTTGCGCAGGGCGATGGCGACGGCGCGCTTGGCATCGGCCTGCCCGATGACGTATTTGTCGAGCTCGCGGACGATCTCACGCGGCGTCAGCTCATCCAGGACCGGCGCGTCCTCGGCGGCTTGTGCAGGAAGATAGATGACCATCAGCCCAGTTCCTCGTAGACGATGCTCTGGTTCGTATAGATGCAAATCCTGGCCGCGATGTCCATCGACTTTTCGACGATCTCACGGGCCGAAAGTTTCGTATTTTGAACCAGCGCGACAGCGGCGGATTTGGCGAACGGCCCACCCGAGCCGATGGCCGCGATATTGTCATCGGGCTCAATCACGTCGCCCGTCCCGCTGACGATGTAGGTGTTCTCCGTATCGGCCACCAGCAGCAGCGCTTCCAGGTGGCGGAGCATGCGGTCCGTGCGCCAGTCCTTGGCCAGCTCGACCACCGACCGCGGCAGGTTCCCGTTGTACTGCTCCAGCTTGGTCTCGAAGCGGGCGAACAGCGCGAAAGCGTCCGCCGTGGCGCCGGCGAATCCAGCCAGAATCTTGTTGTTGTACAGCCGGCGCAGCTTTTTGGCAGAGGCCTTCAGCACTTCAGAGCCAAGCGTCACCTGCCCGTCGCCGGCCATCACCACTTTCCCGTCGCGACGGACACATAGAATGGTGGTGGAGCGAATTCGTCGTTTAACCGTCACACAGACCAGTGTGGCACACGCATCCGTTATATGGAACAGATTGCACTCAACTGGGGCTCAGAACCCCAAATCTACTCCGTCAGCGAACTCACCCAAGGAATGCGGGTTGTGTTGAGCGACCACTTCACCGACATCTGGGTCGCCGGCGAGATCTCCGGTACCAGGCTTCCTGCGAGCGGCCACTACTACTTCACGCTCAAGGACGAGGCGGCCCAGCTCCGCTGCGTCTGTTACAAGATGACCTCCCGCTACCTGAAATTCAAGCCTCAGGATGGCGTGGCGGTGCTGGCGCGGGGGCGCGTCGACGTCTATGATGCGCGCGGTGAAGTTCAGTTGGTGGTGGAGGCGATCGAGCCGCAGGGCCACGGCGCGCTCCAGCTCGCTTTCGAGCAACTGAAGAAGAAACTGGCCGCCCAAGGATGGTTCGACGCGGCACGCAAAAGGCCTCTTCCTGCCTTGCCGGAGCGCATCGGAATCGTCACTTCGCCGAGCGGCGCCGTGATCCGCGATATCTTGCAGATCCTCGAGCGACGCTTCCCGGGACGCCACGTCCGGATCTATCCGGCGCAGGTGCAAGGCGAGGGGGCGGTGGATCAGGTGACGGCCGGACTCGAATACTTCAGCCGGTCAGGCTGGGCGGAAGTGGTGATCGTGGCGCGCGGCGGAGGTTCGCTCGAAGATTTATGGACATTCAATGAGGAACGCGTGGCGCGGGCGATCGTGGAATGCTCGGTGCCGGTGATTTCGGCGGTGGGCCACGAGACGGATTTCACCATCGCCGATTTCGTCGCCGACCTGCGTGCGCCCACGCCGTCAGCCGCGGCGGAGATGGTTATCTGCACGCGTCAGAGCCTGGAGGAGCGGCTCGACGGCGGGGAGATCAAATTGCGCCAGGCGATGCGTCTCAGCCTGGCTCTGCTGGCCCGCCGTCTGCACGCTCTGGCCGTGGATCAAACCACACTTCACCGCGCGATCGGGAAGCAGATGCAGCGCGTAGACGAACTGGATTACCGTCTGCGGGACCATTGGCGGGCCGCGTTGAAGGAGCGGCGCCGCGCGTTAGATTCGTTAACCGGGCGGCTGCGCGAACTCGACGTTCGGCTGAGTTTCGCTCAGGCCCGGCGTCGCGTCGAAGCGTGCAAGGCGTCGGCCATCCAATCGATCAAGCTCCGTCTCAGTCGCGCCCGCGGCGCTCTGGGACCGCTGGAAGCTCATCTGGCGCAGTTGAGTCCGCTGAAGATCCTCGACCGCGGCTACGCGATCGTCGAGAACGACGGGGTCATTGTGAAGTCGCCTGAAGATGCCCCGGTGGATTCGGAAGTGAAGATCCGGCTGGCCCGAGGCGAGTTGCGCGGGCGGGTGCTGTAGGACGTGCGATACGAGATTGCGATTTCCGAGGCAGCCCGGGAGCAATTGAGAACGTTGCCAAAACCGCTGCGCAGAAGCATCGGATATCGCCTCACGCGGATGCAGGATGACCTCGCAGGCGATGTTCGGAAACTTTCCGCACGCGACAACGAATACCGTCTTTGAGTCGCGTCTCACAGGATATTGTTTCGCTTGGATGGAAATACGATCAGAGTGTATGCTGTGAAGGACAGGAAAAACGCGTATGAGTAGGACGTTGCAGGAGCCCAGACCGAAGAAGCGGACGGTTCAACAATTTGCCACTGAACTGGATCGTCTGCGCGAACGCGTCGAGGATCTCGAAGACCTCCGGGATCTGAGAGAAGCGGTTCGACTCAACGGCGGCAAGCCACTGGTCCCCTGGAGCAAGGTCAAGAAGGAGCTGGGGCTCGATTGAAGATCACTACTCGAGCTGGTAATTCAGGTTGCGGAGACAGGTGTTGTAGAAAAGACATTTACGCAAAGACCTAGCGCGGCATAGCCGCAACCAAAAGGCGTTCCGTTCCTGTATCGTGGATCGGGGAAATTACCGATTAACCCAAACCACAAAGAGAGGACAAAGAACGCCATGAACGAGTTTATCGCAAGGCTAAGGATGAGATCGCAGGGGTAGTGAGCGGGTTCGACCGGTTGCTGTTCCGAGGGACGTTGCGAGCGCTGTACGCGCTACCGGTGATGGACCGCTATCTAGCCAGCCATCGGGTGCTGTACAAGGATTTTGGGCAGCACGT
>JBGPHB010000828.1:0-3125 GCA_041484155.1 Bryobacteraceae bacterium | reverse complement strand
GTGCGGAAGAAGATCCTGGTCGACAACCCGGCCCGGCTCTACGGATTCTGAGCTTGCTCCTTAAGGGAGACGAGTCGCCTGATGGGCCAGCAATTGCCAGGTCCCTTTGCGCTTTACGTAAACGCGAAGGAACCGCGCCTCGAATTTCTGCTCTTGCCCGCCCATCTTGATACTCATGCGAGGCTTGCTCATGACGATTGCGCTGTCGCCAAACACCCGGACGTCCACCTCCTGCATATCAATCGAGTGATAGACCAGATCGCCGGTCTTCAAGGAATCGATGAACTCCTTCTTGTTCTGAACCGACGCGTTGCCGTGAACGTAGCGCAGGTCATCGGCCATGATCCGGTTCAAGGCGGCAGCGTCTCCGTGCAAGGTGGCGTCAGCCCACTGCTGATCGGTCTTCCTGACTTGGTCGACAGCGTCGTCTGCAAAAGCAAAGCTGGCGCCCACGGCCGCCATCCACACGACAAGTATTCTGAGTTTCATTTGTTCTCCTTGGATAAGATACTATGAATCCGCCGCGGGAGGAGTCATTCAATCCTGGGTGGCGCGAACAGGGACCCTTGACACCGCATTTCGCGGGTAATACTATTGCTCAGTTTGTGGAGGGGAGTCTAATGATGAAACCGCTTGCGTTTCTTCTTGCCGTGCTTTGCGCGCAGTCGATACTGCTGGGTCAGACGGTATCCAGTTCGATACAGGGAGTCGTTACAGATATTTCCGGCGCCGTCGTGGGCGGAGCCACCTGCACTCTGACGAATGAGGCCACCAGCCAGGCGACGGTAGTAAAGGCGTTTGCTGACGGCGCTTTCAGGTTTGCCAATGTCGCGCCGGGCGTCTACGGCCTCACCATTGAAAATCCTGGATTCAAGACTCAATCGATTCGCGGCCTTGCCGTCACGGTGGGGGAAACTCGCACGCTCGGGAAGCTCGCGTTGCAGGTCGGCGAGGTGAAGGAGAGCGTCAGCGTCACGGCGGAGACTGCGTCCCTGCAACTCGCCAGCGCCGAACGATCGGGACTGGTTTCCGGCGCGCAGCTCAATGAAATCGCCATCAAGGGCCGCGACCTGTTCGGATTTCTCTCCACACTACCTGGGGTGGTGAATACCAACGGTGGAGGCTCGCAGACACTGGATATCGGCTCTATCGGCGGTCTATCGCTCAATGGTAACCGTACCGGATCGAGCAATATCGCTATCGATGGAGTTACGGCGCTGAACACAGGCAACAACACGAATCTGATGTATGAGCCCAACCTGGACGCCATCGGCGAAGTGAAGGTGCTGACCAGCAACTACCAGGCGGAATACGGGCGTATGGGCGGCGGGCAGATCCTGATCATCACGAAATCCGGAACCCGGCTCTTTCATGGCTCCGCTTACGATTACTATCGCCACGAAAACCTGAACGCGAATGATTTCTTCGCTAATCGCACGAACACTCCCAAGAGCCGGTACCGTTACCGGGTCAGCGGGTATTCCATCGGTGGTCCTGTTTTCGTGCCAGGCAAGTTCAACGTCAACAAGGACAAATTGTTCTTCTTCTTTTCCGAAGACTTTACTGGCATCCGCGCAAATCCCGGGACCAACCTGGTCACCATGCCGACCGCGCTTGAACGGCGAGGTGATTTCTCGCAGAGCCGCGATGTGAACGGCGCGCTCATCGCCATCAAAGATCCAACCAACGGAGCGGCGTTCCCGGGCAATATCATTCCAGCGAACCGGATCAATGCCAACGGGCAAGGCCTGCTGAACGCCTTTCCCCTTCCCAACTACAATGATCCGGATCCGAACAACAGGTACCGCTGGAACTATCGCACCGCTTACAGTGGTCCTTATCCGAAGCGGCAGGAGGTTTTCAAATCGGATTTCAATCCCTCGCCGTCGCTGCGGATCAGCTTTCGCGAGGTCAACAATGCGGATTCCCAATCCGCCTACTACGGTCTCAGCCAAGGGAAATCGGGAAATGTGAACTACGATATGGCGCTGGTGAATTACTCGGTGCCCGGCAAGGGCGCCGTCATGAATCTCACGAAGGTGTTCAGCCCGACCCTGATCAGCGAAACCGTGATCGGCATGAACCAGACCCGTACCCAGACCCACGCCGTGAACCCGGATGAGGTGAGCCGCGCTCACTGGGGAAATCTGCCGCGCATCAACCCGAATGTCAAAGCTGGCGAGAATATCGATCCGCTGATCAAGCCCAACCTCACCTTCGGAAGCACGCCGGCGAATACCGCCAATTCCAACCTGGTCGGCCTGCCCTGGTGGAATCTGAATCGGAACTACGACCTCACCGAGAGCCTCAGCAAAATCACATCCAAGCACCAACTGAAATTTGGAGCCTATATCAGCCGCATCGCCAAGAGCGACCCCAACGGTCCGGGGACCTGGGGCACGTACGATTTCAGCCGGAACACGAATAATCCGCTCGAATCGAATGATGGCTTTTCCAACGCGCTGCTGGGTAACTTTAATTCCTATACCGAAGGCTCGGATCGGCCGACGAACTTTACGCGAATGTGGAATATCGAGCCGTTCGTGCAGGACAATTGGCGCGTGACGTCGAGGCTTACGCTCGACTACGGCATGCGTTTCTATCATTGGACGACCGCTAAAGACGCTGCCCAGCGGCAGGCCACCTTCATTCCGGCTCTGTGGACTAAGGCGCAAGCTCCGACGCTTTACCGCCCGGCCCTGAGTGGGAACGTTCGAGTGGCCATCAATCCGCTGACCGGCCAGACGTCGCCGGCGGTAAACATCGGCAATATCATTCCGGGGACGGGCAGCCTCATTGATGGTATTGCCGTGGGTGGACAGACGGATGGGGTTCCCAGGGGTGTCGAGATTTTTCCGCACATAGCGCTCGGACCCAGATTCGGTTTTGCCTATGACGTTTTTGGAAATGGAACCACGGCCATCCGCGGTGGATTCGGAACCTTTTTCGACCGCCTCACCACCGGGGCCGCATTGAGCATGGCGGCCAATCCGCCGGCGGTTTTAACCTACCAGGTCTTGCAAGGGAATCTTACCCAGATTTCACAGGGATCGAATATCGGCGTTGGCGCATCCAGCGTGACCGCCCTGATGGGGACGGTGCAATTGCCGACGATCATGAACTTC
>JBGPHB010000827.1:0-3135 GCA_041484155.1 Bryobacteraceae bacterium | reverse complement strand
CCTCGGCGGTGGCGTCCGAAAAGGCCTTGGTCCCGGTAAGAACGGCCACGAGATCGGAATTCGGATGATGGCTCATGTGCTCGTTCGTCACGTTTGAAACGCTGTGTTTGACGGCGATGTCCGATGCGGCAATCGGCGTCTCATACGTCTCTCCGAACAGGTTTGGATTCTTAGCCGCCACGTTGGTGATCGCACAACAGCGGTCCTCCCACACCCGAATCCCGAAGTGGCTCTTCCAGACTCGTTGCTCGGTCCCGTAATTCTGCCAGTAGTCGATGTAGGTCCGATCCGGGCTGACTGTTTTCATCCTTGACTCTAGATTCCAGCGAAAAGAAGGGGTAGCCCTTGCGGACCCACCCCTTCTGGTCTACACCAGCCTCTTACCAGCGGTTATTCTGGCGTGTACCGCCGCCGCTGCTTCGGCCACGGTATCCGCCGCCGCCGCCGCGATCTTCTTTCGGACGCGCTTCATTGATGGTCAGGTTTCGGCCGTCGAGTTCCTGCCCGTTCAAGGAGCTGATGGCGCGCTCCGCTTCCGCATCCCCGCTCATCTCAACAAATCCGAAGCCTTTGGCCCGGCCCGTGTCGCGGTCCGTTACGATGCTGACGCGCTCCACGGCGCCGTATTGCTCGAACATTGCGCGAACGGCCTCTTCGGTCGCTCCGAAGCTGAGGTTTCCTACAAAAATGTTTTTCATCTAGTTTCCTTCTGAGTTTTGAATTCGTGGATCGGGGCAGGATCGGACAAGGCGGTTGGACCGGACTATGCGAAAGATGCCTGAATTGAACTACCCCTATATCATACCGCACCGCGGGCGTTGCAAGGTGGCCGGAATCCTCGCAGGCCGCGTGGGGCAGCCAGTCATGGCGGCGAGCCGGCCTCCAGGCCGGCTTTCTTGTAACGGTGCGACTGAAAACAGCCGGCACGAAAGCCGGCTTGCCGGCGAGACTGCCCGCTTCACCACGGTCGTGGTAGTCTCGACTGAGTCGGGAGAAACCATGACGAAGACCGTCTTGTTCCTGTCGTCCGCAATTCTCGGGATGGCGCAGGTAAAGAACTACACTCCGGTCACCAAGCAGATGCTCGAGAACCCCAGTCCGGGCGACCGGTTGATGTTCAGCCGGACCTACGATGCCCAGCGATACAGCCCGCTCGATCAGATCAACAAGCAGAATGTGCGCCAGCTTGGACTGGCATGGAGCCGTGGCCTGCCCGTGGGCGCCGTGGAGAGCATCCCCCTGGTCCACAACGGCGTCATGTACGTCATCGCGCGAAAACCGGCCAATTTCTCTGGGCCACGCCCTTCCCCTATGATGCGCCGAATTTCCTAATCTCCAACATCGACGGCAAGACCGGGAAAACCACGATCAATTGGGACCTGGTCTTTAAGGATAAGAGCGAGAAGAATCACACCATTTGCTTTTACAACGCCCGCAGCTACTGGCCTACGGCTTACAGCCCGAAGACCAACTCGCTGTACGTCCCTTACAACGACAACTGCCTTGATATGGCGCCAGCCAGGGCCGCCAAGCCGTGCCCGGTCCCCAACAAGCAAGCCGGCCTAGCCAAGATCAATATGTCGACGGGCGAGATCCAGCCGTTTTACCTGGGACCCTCGCAGACCAACGGATCGGCCGATAGCGGCAAGATCCTATGGGAGACGATTCTGGGCGGATCGGTATCGGTAAGCACCATTACCTACGCGGCAAATGGAAAACAGTATGTAGCCGTAATGACAGGCGACGGTCTGCTGACCACCAGTCTTCTGAATTTAACCCCCGCGCTAAAACCCCGCGCGGCCACAACGCGATCTACGTGTTCGTACTACCCCCGCCCTGACAGTGGCTCGGCGGGCAATCAGCCACTCACCGAACCGCGACCGTGAGGGAGCGGGCCGACTACGGAAGCTGCGCCGGCCCCGAAACATGCTCCAGGTCGATGTTATTCTCCTGGCAAATATACTCCATGAGATCATCACCCGGCATGAGCCGAGCCTTCCCCGCAGTCGTAAACGGTTTGTTGTACGCGCCCGGATCGTCAATGGTAACTTCGATCGTCATATTGCCCAGATCAGTTCGCTTATACCGTTCGACCGTGTGAAGCTGCTCCGTATGCGGGTGCCCCAAATAATCGAACCAGAACTTGTCGTTGTATCCGACCGTGTCCACCACCAGCGTCTCGCCCTCCCAATGCCCGATCGAGTCCCCGTACCAGGTGGGATTCGGATCTTGCGGATGCTTGCGTCCATCCATGAAGATCTGCCGGTAGCTGTGGATGTTCCCCTCAAACAGGATGAAGTAGTGGGTGGGCGTTTGAACGATCCGCCACGGATAGGGAGCGCCTCGCGGCACCCCGAACGGCAGGCAATTCGCTTCCGGGTCGTCCTTCGACTTCCGCTCTTTCATGAGTTTTTCCGCCCAAGGCTGGATGGAGAAAGTCTCGCCTGCTTTCAGGCCCTTGGAAATGTCACCGGAATTACTGCCACCACCCATCCACACTCCGGAAAGGTCCGGCGTACCTCCCGCCAGATGCGGCGCGGGCCCGGTGGGCGGGGGCGGTCGGCGAGTACCTCCCGTGGCTGGCGCTGTCGGCGATTGCGCGATGAGCGCGGTCGTCCCCAGTGCCATCACCATGAGTAAGCATTGTCTCATTGCGTCGGACTACCATCCGTGGAAGCCCCGGCGAACACTTTGCGTCCGTCGGCCAACGTGACAGTCCTGGCATTGCCCGTGCGCGTGCCGTCCTTGGCTTGGGAACCGGTGACCGTGACCTGATCGCCAGCCTGGAGCGACTTTCTGGTCCAACCATTCCGCATCAGCATGTTCGGACTGGCGAGTTCCAGATTCCAGTTCGCCACCTTGCCGCTCTCGTCCTTCACGTCGACATAAAAATGGGCGTGCGGATTGGTCCACTCGACTTTCGTCACCACTCCCTTCAATTCGACCGGCTTGGTGGAGTCGTACTCGGCCGCAAAAGAATGGTGCGCGAAAATCGGCAATCCTGAAATCAGCACTCCGACTGCCAACACACCGAGCTTAGCCCTCATCGCGATACCTCTTGTACGAGATTCTGTCACACGCTCGCATCTTGCGCAACAAGTGCCGCGGGTCGCTTGTCGCCCGCTGCTTTGTTTT
>JBGPHB010000826.1:0-3136 GCA_041484155.1 Bryobacteraceae bacterium | reverse complement strand
CGATAGCGCTCCACCCGTCTCTTCTCGAAAACGGATGACAGTGGGCAGGTGTTAGCCCGAGCCCCCCAACCACCACGGAGTGAACTCCCCGCGCCGATTTCGGCGGAAACTGATTCGGCCCCTTTCGCCCGGAATCCGAAGCTCATCGGAAAGCTGCCGGGATACTGATGGCCGCCGCGCCTCTACCAGAATCAATCAGGATATCGGATTGTGGGAGCGGAGTCAAATTCACGATCTATGGTCTCTATGGTCTCGAGTACGGCCACAAGCGGCACACAGAAGATATATCAAACATCTACTAATGGTATAATACCAACATGAGTGTCGGCTGCCACAGACCTCAACAAGCGCTTCTGATGCTACGGCGCTGTCTTGAAGATGGCGAAGTGATTCTAAGCCGGCACTTTCGCGACGAGCTAAGCAACGAAGACTGCGCCATCGAGGATGCTTGGACAGTGTTGCGGAAGGGGCAAATCTTCGATGCTCCGGAAATCGACGTGCGGAGCCGGGAGTGGAAGTACCGGATCGAAGGCCATGAGCCGGGCGGCAAGTGGCTGGCGATTGTGTTTAGTTTCAAAACCGTCGACAGAGCATTCCTGGTGACGGTTTTTTCGATTGAATCACGAAGGAGAGCACAATGAAAAGGATTGCGTGCAGCGTGTGCGGATCGAAAGCCTCTGTCGTCCGCGGTAATTATCGGTTGTCCGAGAGCGGCCTCAGTAACGTCGTGGTGCACGGTATCGAGCTGGTAACCTGCCCAAAGTGTCACAACATCGATCCGATCATCCCACGGATGAACGATCTCATGCTGCTTCTGGCACTAGCGGTTGTGGCTCAGCCCTACCGGCTCAAGGGCGACCATGTCCGGTACCTGCGAAAATACCTGAGCATGAGCGGCGTCGAATTCTCGCGCCTGATCCATGTTGACAAATCTACTCTATCGAAGTGGGAAAACAACGGCGACGTGATCGGGGAACAGAGCGACCGTTTGATTAGAGCAGTCACGCTGGCGCTCGGTGAAGGCATGAAAGGAAATATGGAGCAGGTTGTGCGCTCTTTTCCTGAAATCCAAGAGTCTCGGGAAGTCCGAATAGAGATCGATCCGCAAGCGAAGTCTTACCACTACGCGGCGGCGTAAGGAACGTGTATACTTTGCTTTAAGCTGCCGTCGGCTGCCGTTCCCGGTGGCAAACAAGGCTGGGTTCTTTTGCTTGACACTGACAACTTTAATCGCGACGAGCGAAGAAAGCCAGCTCGAAAGCTGGCTTGCCGCCAAGAATGGCGGCCCCACGGCGGGAGCTGCCGATCTGGCGCAGTTGCGAGAACAAGGCGTACTCGTCTTGCGGGGCGCCTTCCCGAAGGACGCCCTGCTACGATTGAAGAGATCGGCGGAGGCATGCTTCAGCGCGATCGAAGCCGGACAGACGCAGTCACTCGCCGCCGTCCATCAGTTCACGCCATTTTCCTATTCGGTCCTTTTGGCTGCCTTGTCGAACTTCGGTGGCGGTTCCATCGAAGATCTTATGGCGCCGCTCCAGGCGGCTGGTCTCGACGGATTGCTTGCGGAAGCGATACGCGGCGATTTGACGTGCAACCTGGAGCAAGCTTGGGTCAGAAAAAGATACGCCCCAATCAACGCGCCGCGCCAATATCATCCCAATACCTGGCACCAGGACGGCGGTCTGGACGCCGTTTATAGCCCCGAGCCTGATTCCGCGATTCCGCTCACGCGGCTGCTGACGTGCTGGATTCCGTTGCACCCATGTGGCGTCGATTGTCCGGGGCTGGAATTCATACGCCATCGCCTTGACGTTTTGATCCACTACTCGGAGCTCGAAGATCTCCGCTTGCGCCAACGATTCGCCTCGGAACTGTTCTGGGCGCCAGTATTGGAATCGGGCGACGGGGTGCTGTTCCTGGCCGGCAGCCTTCATCGAACATACGTTCAGCAGGAGATGCGGCGAGACCGGCTCAGCGTGGAGTATCGCTTTTTTCCCGGGAGCCCAAAGCGAAAGCTACTGCGCTAGCATACTCTAATGCGTGTCGTCCTCGGCCTACTCCTGACTGCGGCCAGCTTCGGCCAGAACAGAGCCCCCGCTATCGAGACGATCCGCAAAGACGAGCTGAAAGCCGATCTGTTCTTTCTCGCCTCGGACGGGATGCGCGGGCGTCTCACTGGCACTCCCGAATATGCCCTCGCCGCCGAGTGGATCGCCGCCCGATATGCGAGGCTCGGCCTGCAGCCCGTCACGCCCGGCGGATCTTTCTATCACCGCTTCGATCTGGTGCTCTCGCGCCTCGCCGAAGGCAACAGGCTGATCGTCTCCACGGGTCCGGATTCCCGGCGCGTGGCGCGGCAGGGCGAAGATTTCTACCCACTCATTTTCAGCGCCGACGCCGAAGCCCGTGGCCGCGTGCTGTTTCAGGGATTCGGCATTTCCGCGCCCGAGCTGAACTGGGACGACTATCGGGGACGCAGCGTCAAGGGCTCGATCGTGATGATCCTCGACGGCGAGCCTGCCCCCGACGACCCGACGAGCCAGTTCGACGGACTGGTGACCTCAGAGTACGCCAACAGCCTTCGCAAGACCCTCGCTGCCCAGGCTCAGGGGGCAAGCGCCGTGCTCCTCGTCAACGCGCGTGCCGGCCTGGACGACCGGGCCACTCGACCCTTCGCGTCCACGGCCCGCGCCTACTGGCCGGTAAAACCGCCGCATCTGGAAAGCTACACTCTGGCCGCGTACGCCGACCTCATTCGCATTCCGGCGCTTCAGATTTCGCCCGCGCTCGCCGCGCACATCCTCGGCCGAGAGCTCGGGGCCGTGCTGGAAGAGGCCAGGAAGGGCGCCGCACGCGCCTCCTCTGAACCCGACGTCACGATAGACCTCGCGGCCTCACTCAACCGCACGATCGTCGGCGACCGCAGCGTCCTCGCTAGGATCGAAGGCTCCGACCCGCGGCTCAAGAGCGAAGCTGTGCTCATTTCCGCTCATTACGATCACAATGGCGCCGACGGAACCCAGATTTTCAATGGCGCCGATGACAACGCATCAGGCGCTGTTGCCGTGCTCGATATTGCCGAGGCCTACGCAGCCGCCGCCCAACAAGGCAGGCGGCCTCGCCGCACTATCCTCTT
>JBGPHB010000825.1:0-3140 GCA_041484155.1 Bryobacteraceae bacterium | reverse complement strand
CCCCGCGGGGGCTTGCGACTGCCACCACCACATCTATGACGCGGTCCGGTTTCCGCCGGTTCAGCCCGGCGGCACGATCATACCGGACGCTCGCGTGGAAGAATACCGCATGCTGCAGCGGCGGATCGGAACCAGCCGCAACGTCGTGGTGACGCCGTTGGCCTATGCCACCGACAATCGCGTGACGCTGGATGCGATCGCGCGGCTGGGTTCCAATGCCCGCGGCGTGGCGGTCCTTCGCCCCACCGTCACGGATGCCGAGCTGAAGATGCTCGCCGATGGTGGCATTCGCGGCATCCGTTTCTCGCTCAGCGATCCACGCAACGCGCCAACATCCATCGAGATGATTGAACCCTTGTCGAAGCGGGTGAACGCGCTGGGCTGGCACGTGCAGATCAACATGGGCGCCGATCAGATCGTGGCCGCCCAGGATCTGTGGAATCGCCTGCCCTCCGCGATCGTATTCGATCACATGGGACACGTTCCGCAGCCGGCGGGCTTGAGCCATCCGGTGTTCAACGTCATTCGCCGGCTGGTGGACAAGGGCCGCACCTGGGTCAAGCTGTCGGTAACCTATGACAACACCAAGGACGGCCCACCGGGCTATGCCGACATCACCAGCGTCGCGCAGGCGTACATCAAGGCCGCGCCGGAGCGCATGGTGTGGGGGAGCAACTGGCCGCACCCCAACGAAACCAATAAGCCCGACGACGCGACGCTGTTCGATCTGATGTCCAGGTGGGCGCCGGACGAGGCGACGCGCAACCGCATCCTGGTGCAGAATCCGGCGGCGCTCTATGGCTTCGCGAAACCAGCGTGAGACAGGAGCGGCTCCAGCACTATAATGTAGACGAGAGCTCGATGGAGAAAATCACAGTCGAATCCATTCCGATTGTCGTAGGACGGGAAGAGGACGGTCGCTGGTGGGCCGATATTGAGTCCATGCCGGGAGTGATGGCGTATGGCACGACTCGCGAGTCGGCTATCGCCGCTGTACGCGCGCTTGCGCTGCGTGTTGCCGCAGATTGCATCGATCACGGTGAGGAGATTCTCGAACCGTTCACCAAGGTTTTCTCCGTGGCATGAGCCGGTGGAAATCGGTCAAGGCGAAGCAATTGTTGGCCGCCTTGCTACGGATCGGGTGGGAGGTCGCCTGGCAGAAGGGTTCTCACCGGCGGCTCAAGCGGCCGGGTTGGCCTAACTACACGTTCGCGTTCCATGAAAACGAAGAGGTCGGCCCTGGGCTTCTCGCGCAGATTGCCAAGAAGACCGGCCTGCAGCCGGACGACCTATAGTCGCGTCGGTGCCAGACTTCGGGTAGTGCGCTAAGACTAAGATTGGCCGCCTAGTTCCGGCATAATTAACCGGGGCGAAAGCGGGAAACCTCGACCTGTTGGCGGCCAATTCACATCAAGGGATTGCCACAAGGAGCGATGCTGTGAAATCAGGCTTTGGCAGTTTCCTGCACGCATTCGCCGAAAGCTGGTTTACTCTAATGAGTGGGCCGCTGACCGTGCCATTCACCGTTGCGGCCGTTTTCGTGCCCCCGGTTTGGCTCAAAACTTTGCTCGCATTGCTCGCGGTTGTCTGTGCAGTAACTTCTAGTTACGCTGTTTGGCGTCGGGAACGCGAGGCTACTATGCGCGAGCGAGAGGCCACGATGTTGGAGAGACAGAAGAACGAGCGCCCCGAATTGGTAGGCGGGATCACTTGCGTGAGTAAGGCACCCCTCTCCGTTATCGATAGTAGATGCCGCATCCAGATAGAAGCGTGGATTCGGAACGACCGCCACGTGGAAACCGGCGTGAGAATCGCCGCCGTTGCGCTCAGCAACACGCCAGGGGAAGCGCTTTTCATTCCGAGTCTTAGTGTGCAACAGCCGACCACCAACCTTGTAGTGAAGTTACAGACCGAGAGATTAGAATATGGCAGGCGAGTCGAAGGCTCTTTGTTGCTCGATGTAGAGGCTCCAATGACAAGCGTCGATCCGAAATCCGCTACGGTAACTGTTGTCGATGATTTCGATCAAACTACCGTGCTTAGGTGCTGATCCATGGACGATCCTAACGAAACCCGCTCGCCGTGCCCCGATCTCCAAAGCACTCCAGGTGAAGGTGTTCCGGCGAGATGGCTGGATCTGCCGATGGTGCGGGCGTCCTGTGATTTTCGCTCCAGCCATGAAGTATCTGGAACGGTTCGCGCGACAGGCCGGGTTCAGCGGCCCGCTCGCTTACTACGATGCCCATTGGACGCGGCGTGGTGCGCCACTGCTCGATCACATGGGCGCGGTAATCGATCACGTGGAGGCGCACAGTCGTGGCGGCGCTGATCGAGCCGAGAATTTCGTGACCGCCTGCAACAAATGCAACGCGAGCAAGAGTAATGCTCAGAAGGATGAGTTCTGCAAGAAATCGCCCCGTCGTCCAGTGAAGGGAAAATACGGCGAGCCGGAGAACTGGGATGGACTTTCTATGCTTTTCTTGTTCCTTGTTGAGCGTGGGCCTAGAACTGTGAGCGCTTCGGAACGCGATTGGCTGAAACACTTGAAACTCGCCCCTTAGTTAGCTCAGCCACACAGATTTGGCGAACCACCAGACTTCGGGTGACCAGACTTCGGGTGACAACGAGAGCCCAGCGGCATCGTGATATCCTTTGGAGTACCTACCTCTCAGTGGTTGTATGCGTCCCGAAAGCTATTCCACACCCGGCGGCATCGTCGTTACACGCAGTGTTTCCAAGGTGCCTTACGGCCGCGGCCTGACGGGACTGCTCCGGAAGCTCGACACCCAGCGCGGCGTGTATCTCTCCTCCGGATACGAGTACCCGGAGCGATACTCGCGCTGGGATATTGCGGCGGTCGCGCCGCCCATCGAGATCGTCGCGGCTGGGCGGGACATTGTCTTTCGTCCACTCAATGCACGGGGAGAGGTGCTGAACCGGATCCTCGAACCGGTGCTGGGACCGCATCCACACTGGGAGTCGTTCGCACTGGAGGGCGGCGCGCTTCGCGGGAAGCTGAAGCCCTTGCCGGAACTGTTCACAGAGGAGCAGCGCAGCAAGCAGCCGTCGGCGTTCTCGGTGCTGCGGACCATGATCGAGGAGTTTCGGAATCCGCTGGCCTCGCGCCTGGTGCTGCTGGG
>JBGPHB010000824.1:0-3141 GCA_041484155.1 Bryobacteraceae bacterium | reverse complement strand
GTAACCCGCCATCCGAAGATCGAAGAACTTCTGGTTCTCGCTCATGAACTCCAGATGAACGATATCGCCGCGAGCCGTTTCACCGATCAGGTCGGCCCGGGTATTCCGGATCGCCGGCAGTTCTTTGTCGAGCCATCTTTTCACCGGACCGCCCGCGATCTCCTGAACCGCTCGGCTGGATTGGCTGCGGAACAGCGCGACACGACGCTCAAGCATAGTCATCTCCATCCGACCATTAGGCGGGCTAACGCGGCGTTGAGCCGCGCTGCGGCCGCCGTTCTGCATCCCCATGATGTCGCGGCATACACCATAATCCTACAATTAGATCCCAAGGCTTCATGCAATTCTGCTCTCGTGGCAAGAATGTGCTTGTCAATCCGCGGTTCCGGCAAGGATATGCTTCCCGGCCACCCTGCCAAACAGACTCCACACCGTGGTTCGACGGCCGCGGTTTCGCGGCAAGGTTATGGTCTCAGCGCGGCAAAGTTATGGGTTAGGTCACAATGGAGCTGATCGAGGGCGAGACGCTGGCGGCGCGGATTGAGAAAGGCGCGATCCCGCTCGATCAAGCGATCAAGTTCGCCACGCAAATCGCCGACGCGTTGGACCGTGCGCATCGCGCCGGAGTCACCCATCGCGACGTGAAGGTCCTGCTACCGAATATTTCGAAGGCGATCCCCTGGGAACGGCATCTCCGCCGAATCGTCATTCTCCCTGATTTGGCCTGAGGTGCGCCTTGGGCGCTCTTGCTCAAGCGCCACCGCGTGAGCCTACGTGGCGCCGCGCCTTGTCGTCTGGTAAACATCGTCGAACCAACGCAACTGTTGTCGGTTCTGCAGCTACTTCTGTTGGATGCCTTCGATGTACCCGGACAGGTTGTGGATCCGCATCGTAACAAGGCGGGAGTCCCTTTCTAAGCTTCGGAATATGTCGCCCCAAACGGGCATTTCGCGGCTGCCGTGGGAGGGGATCGCCGTATCGCCCTTGATGAACTCCTGGACTTTGTAAGTGGGGAATTTTCCGCCATTCTTCTTGGCTAACGCAGTCAGGTCCGCAGGCGCCTTCTTCAGCGCTTCGGCAGCGGGCCCCGTGCCTTTTCCATCCGCGCCATGGCAAACAGCGCAATACTGCCGAAACATGTCTGGTCCGGATCCCGGACTCGTGTATTCCGGTGTTACCTTTTTGATCTTCGTTTTCGGCTCCTGACTGAGTCCGATCAATGCCGAGAGAGCCACTGTAGTGAAGACTGCTATCAGAGTCCGCATATTGCACCTCGCGGGAAAGTGAGTGCAAGTGAGAGGCCAGTTACCGGACCGCGCGAAAGTAGTCGGGCAGCGAACCCTTGGTTTCGACCAGGATTTCGAGAACCGCCCGCCGATCCGGCGCACTGAGAGCCGAGAACGCGGGGCTCTGGTCTTTCCCGCTTAGCACCTCCCACAATCGCCGGTATAGCGGATCTTTCGCGGCGGCGGGACGCGCATCGAACGACTCCGAATAGATCAAAAAACTGCACTGATACCGGAACATCCTGTGCTCCAGGTCGAACTGCCGCAGGGACCGGCCCTTACTATCATTGGGGCCGAGCGCCTCGAACTCTGCGCGAAATGACGACGTGCCTTGCGCCGGGCCACGCAGCTTCGCTTCGTCCGCGAACAGTAGGTAGCGGAGCGCGGCCTCGATCGTAGCGGGCAGCTCAGGCCGGTTCAGGCGTGCTTCGTACCCCATCCGCGTGATCAGATTGTGCATTCTGACCTGATGGTTCAGAACCATCAACGCCACCAGATCACTATGCGGCGTTGGGTACGGGGCCGTGTTGACTCGGCCTTTGAGATCGGTCACGTTCGCACCGCGTCCGGTATCGATTTCGTACTTACCGCCTTTCGCGATTCCATTGCCGAGGTGCCGGTCCGTTCCATGCGTCCCAGTCACGTACCAGCCGCCCCAGCGCTGACTCAGGGGACTCCGATGATCCGTCAAATAGGACCCGGCTTCGAGAATCGGCTCGCCCGACCCGGAAGGAAAGACCGACCTCGTCAGGAATCCGGGAATCTGCAGGGTATTCGCCGTGAAATGGCACTTCAGACAGTCTTCGTCTTTGCGCACCAGTCTCGGCCGGACCGTCTTCTTCTGATCGAGAACGTAGAAGACGGCGCCCCTTTGCGGATCGATGGCGGTCAACTCCAGTAATCCCCCGCGCACCATCCCTACATAGACGTCGTCGCCAAAATAGAGGGCCCTGGGCCGGTCCGGTGATATGCGGTCCACCTGCAAGCTGGTTTTTGAAAACACCAGAGTCTGTGAGGACAGCGGGATGTGGAGTTCGGTGAGAACGGACTCCAGATAGCCCCACTTCTCGCGAAATGCGAGATGCGCCTCGCCCTGATCGAGGCGCTTTTGCACGACGCTGACGGCATCGTGAAGATCTCCGGAGTAGTAGCCGATGGCGTCGTGGTCGAGCGCGGGCTTAAACGCTGGGACTTGCGCCAGGGCGAAACCGGGGAGCAAACAACACACGATCGCTGCAATCTCTGGCTTCATGGCAAACACTGATGTGCAGGTTCGATTCCGGGATTTCCATTTTGGTTCCCAGCACCCCTCGCTGCACTAACGCTGCTCACGGTCGCAGTCTGATGCAAAACGGTACGATCTTTGGCCGAGGTCGGCATGGGTGTCAGTCCTTGATCGGTCGCGTGCAAACTGTAGTGTACCCCTTCAGGCGCTGCTGGGACGGCGGCGGCGCCACGATTTTTCACCGCAGATTGGACGCCGGAATCCGGTCGCGCTCGCCCACGGGAGCGCCGCTGCTCGGCCGCTGGAGGATCTACGGCATCGGGCTGCCGGATGATGTTCCCCCAGCGTCATGGCTGCTTAGTGCAATGGTTGTCCCGATAGCCGCTCTAATATCTGGCAGACGGTCAAGTCGAGGTGACGGTGCCTCAATAGATCCTGACTGGTGGCGCAGCGTTTACCGATATGTCCGCTCTGGACGGTACGGCCAACTCTTCCATAGCGCATGCGGATGGCGAAGCGGAACCCGCGCTGTGGAATAGTGGGCAACCACACGCTTGGAGCCGCATTTGTCGAGGCTGCACTCGAGAAATGAAATTGCGTTGAAAGCAACCAGCGCTGCCGTTTTGCCAT